>NZ_JBHUUV010000022.1:0-140043 GCF_042670885.1 Streptomyces sp. NPDC057136 | reverse complement strand
GGGCCACGCCGCGTCCAACCCGGCCCTGATCCGCCGGACAGGCCCTAGATCCGGTAGAACGTACGGGTGAACGAGATGCGCTGCGCGTCGGCCGCAGCATGACCCAGCCACCCGCCCGCCGTCGCAATATCGCCCCGCCCCGGGAGTCCGTGCTCGTAGCGGCCATGGCCACCATCGCCGAGCACGGGCTCGACGGGCTGACCATGGCCGGGCTCGGGCGCGAGGTCGGGATGAGCAGTGGGCACCTCCTCTACTACTTCCGGACCAAGGACGAACTGCTCCTCCAGACCCTGGAATGGAGCGAGGGCCGGCTCGGCGCCGAGCGCAGTGCCCTGCTCTCCCGGCAGGCGCCCGTCGCCGAGCGGCTCGACGCGTACGTGGATCTGTACGTACCCGAGGGGCCGCGCGACCCCCACTGGACGCTCTGGCTGGAGGTCTGGAACCGCTCGCAGAACGCCGACGCGGACGCGCGCGGACGGCAGGCCGCGATCGAAGGGGCCTGGCACCGGGACCTGGCGGCGCTCCTCGCCGAGGGGATCTCGCGCGGCGAGTTCCGTTCCGTGGATCCGGACCGCTTCGCCTCCCGGCTGCGGGCCCTGCTCGACGGATTCAGCGTCCATGTCGCCGTCGGCATACCGGGTACGGGGCGCGAGCAGGTCCTCTCCCATGTGCGGGAGTTCCTGAGGGACGCGCTGTTCCCCTCTCCCGCGCCGTGAATCCGCGCTCGGCATCCGCGCCGTGAATCCGGGGGAGCAGCCTGCGACGGACGTCACGACCGCATTCTGAGACGGGCCGGGGGAGGGGGGCAGCGCTGTGCAAGACTGCCTCCGTGTCCTCGTTCGTCATGATTATTGGCAACAGGCGCGCCGGTCCGCAGTGATCGTCCCGTACCACCTGTACGGCGCGGCCACCGTGCCCCAGACCCGCGCGCAGACCTCTCGCACCCGCGAGAGGTTTTTTCGTTTTCCGGCCCTCACCTCGGCCGGGGCGGAGCACGCGGGATGATGGGGGCAAGTGGAGCCCGATCGTCCGGTATCCACTCATCCGACAGGAGTCAGACAGCATGACCACCAAGGCCACAGCCACCGACGACAGCTTCCATGTCTTCGACACCACACTGCGCGACGGTGCACAGCGTGAAGGCATCAACCTGACGGTCGCCGACAAGCTGACCATTGCCCGGCATCTGGACGACTTCGGCGTCGGCTTCATCGAGGGCGGCTGGCCGGGCGCCAACCCGCGGGACACGGAGTTCTTCGCCCGCGCCGCGCAGGAGATCCAGTTCGCCCACGCTCAGCTGGTCGCCTTCGGGGCGACCCGCAGAGCGGGCGGCCGAGCGGCCGACGACCCGCAGGTCAAGGCGCTCCTCGACTCCGGCGCGCCGGTGATCACCCTGGTCGCCAAGTCGCACGACCGCCATGTCGAACTCGCCCTGCGCACCACTCTGGAGGAGAACCTGGAGATGGTCCGCGACACCGTCTCCCACCTCCGTGAGCAGGGTCGGCGCGTCTTCGTCGACTGCGAGCACTTCTTCGACGGCTACCGCGCCAACGCCGAGTACGCCAAGGCCGTCGTCCGGGCCGCCTCCGAGGCGGGCGCCGACGTCGTCATCCTGTGCGACACCAACGGCGGCATGCTCCCCGCCCAGATCCAGGCTGTCGTCGCCACCGTCCTCGCGGACACCGGGGCCCGCCTCGGTATCCACGCCCAGGACGACACCGGCTGCGCCGTGGCCAACACCCTCGCCGCCGTCGACGCGGGCGCCACCCACGTCCAGTGCACGGCCAACGGCTACGGCGAGCGGGTCGGCAACGCCAACCTCTTCCCCGTCGTCGCCGCCCTGGAACTCAAGTACGGCAAGACCGTCCTCCCCGAGGGCGCGCTCGCCGACATGACCCGGATCTCGCACGCCATCGCCGAGGTCGTCAACCTCACGCCCTCCACCCATCAGCCCTACGTCGGTGTCTCCGCCTTCGCCCACAAGGCCGGACTGCACGCCTCCGCGATCAAGGTCGACCCGGACCTGTACCAGCACATCGATCCGGAGCTCGTCGGCAACACCATGCGGATGCTCGTCTCCGACATGGCGGGCCGCGCCTCGATCGAGCTCAAGGGCAAGGAGCTCGGCATCGACCTCGGGGACGACCGCGAGCTCGTCGGGCGGGTCGTGGCACGGGTCAAGGAGCGCGAGCTCCAGGGCTACACGTACGAGGCCGCCGACGCCTCCTTCGAACTCCTGCTGCGCAGCGAGGTCGAGGGCCGGGCCCGCCGTTATTTCCGTACGGAGTCCTGGCGCGTCATCACCGAGGACCGCCCCGACGGCACGCACGCCAACGAGGCGACTGTGAAGCTCTGGGCCAAGGGTGAGCGGATCGTCGCCACCGCGGAGGGCAACGGACCGGTCAACGCGCTGGACCGGGCCCTGCGCGTCGGTCTGGAGCGGATCTACCCGCAGCTGGCCAAGCTGGAGCTGGTCGACTACAAGGTCCGCATCCTGGAGGGCACGACCGGCACCGACTCCACCACCCGGGTACTGATCACCACGGGTGACGGAGCAGGCGACTGGTCGACGGTGGGAGTGGCGGAGAACATCATCGCGGCCTCCCGGCAGTCACTGGAGGACGCGTACACCTACGGCCTCCTGCGGGCCGGCGTCGAGCCCCAGGACTAGGGCCTTTCGTTTGGATCAGGCCAGACCCCTGGATCAGGCCAGACCCCGCGAGCCCGGCATGATCCAAACGAGAGGCCCTGGATCCTCACTGGAGCCGCCACTTCTGGTTGGCGGCTCCGGTGCAGGTCCACGATCTGACGGTGCGGTGGCGAAGCTCCGAGCGCATACCACGCCGCGTGAACGCGCACCCGTACAAAACCGCGTAACAGTACAAAAGAGGCTCAAGTGCGCGGGCGCATTTGCCGCCCACTTGGGTTACTTTCGGAGTATGCGGAAGAGGCTGTTCGCGCTCATGTGGGCCGGCCTGCTGCTGATCTTCTCGGCGGCCGTGCTGGCGATGTCCCCCGCTGCGCCGTCCGCCCTCGCCACGATCGACGACGCCGCCCAGGCTCTGCGCCAGGGCCCGGTCTACGTCGACCCGGCGGCGGCCGGCCAGCTCTCCTCGTCCGAGGCGGACGCCCTGGAGAAGAAGATCAAGGACGCCGACAAACCGGTGTTCGTGGCCGTCCTGCCGCAGTCGGCGGAATTCCCCGAAGAGGGCCTCCTCGCCAACCTGCGCAACGACACCGGGATCACGGGCCTCTACGCGGTCCGTCTCGGCGACGGCTTCGACGCGGGCGCGGACGGCAGCGTGATGCCGGTGCGGGCCGTCGACAATCTGGTCGACTCCGTGAAGACGCAGGACGCCCGGTCTGACGCGGCGACGCAGCTCAACGCCTTCGTCGACCAGGCCGTCGAACAGGCCCGGGGCAACGCACCCGCCTCCTGGTCCGGCGGGGCCGCGGACGACGCGGGACCCTCCGCGACCGGCCTGATCGCACTCGGCGCGGTGGCCGTGGCAGGCGGCGCCGGTGCGTACGCCATCGTCCGCCGCAACCGGCGCCGCAAGGAGGAAGAAGAGCGGGCCGCGCTCGACAAGCTGAGGGTCGTCGTCGACGAGGACATCACCGCGTACGGCGAAACCCTGGAACGGCTCGACTTCCACCCCGCCGAACCGGGCGCCAGCGACACGATGCGCGCCGACTACGAGCGCGCACTCGACTCGTACGAGAGCGCCAAGACGAGGATGGAGCGCGCCGCGCACCCCTCCGAGGTGCGAGGCGTCACCCAGGCCCTGGAGGACGGCCGCTACTCCCTTGCCGTCCTGGAAGCCCGCAGGACGGGCGCGGAACTCCCCGCCCGCCGCCCGCCCTGCTTCTTCGACCCCCGTCACGGTCCCTCGGTCGCCGACGCCCTGTGGACGCCGTCCGGCGGCTCCGCCCGCGAGGTCCCGGTCTGCGGCGCCGACGAGATCCGGCTGCGCGAGGGCGAGGACCCGATGAGCCGCACCGTCGACGTCGGGGACGGCCGCCGCCGCCCGTACTGGGAGGCGGGACCGGCGTACGGCCCCTGGGCGGGCGGCTACTTCGGCGGCGGGCTGCTCCCGGGTCTGCTGGTGGGCACGATGCTCGGCTCGATGCTGTCGTCCCCCGCGTACGCCGGTGAGTACGGCGGCGGTGACTTCGGCTCCGGCTCCGGCGGCGAATGGAGCGGCGGCGATGTCTCGGGCTCCGACTTCAGCTCGTCGGACTTCGGCGGCTTCGGTGACGGCGGAGGTTTCGGGGGCGGCGGAGGGTTCGACGGGGGCGGGTTCTAGAGACGGGGCGGGGCGTCTGCCACACCGTTCGAGAAGCGGCAATCCGTGCTAAACCTGAGATTATGTGGGGTTACGGTCGATTTCGGGCGTGGTTCCGTCGCCCCGCCCGGCGGCCGCATCGGCACAGCGACGGAGGCCCGGGCCATGCCGAAGGGGCGCCGCCCGGCAACGGCAGTGCGGACCGGCCCACGCGTGTACGTGTACGTGTGCGTGCGCTGTTCAGCGTGCGCACGGTGGCCGGGCAGGTCTTCTGCCTCATGCTGGGACTTGTGGTGCTGCTCGTCACCGCCGCGGCCGTCGCGCTCGTCGTCCAGGGGCGGCGCGACACCATGCAGGAGGCCAGGCTCCACACCCTGGGCGTCGCCGAGACCTTCGCCCACGCGCCTGGCATCGTGGCGGCGCTCGACAGCGCCGACCCCAAGACCGCGCTCCAGCCGCTCGCCGAGCAGGTCCGCGAGAGGGCCGATGTCGACTACGTGGTCGTCTCCGACCGCCGGGCGATCCGGCTCACGCACCCGGACCCGGAGCTGATCGGGAAGCACCTCGTCGGCCCGTACCGCAAGGCTCTGGAAGGTGAGTCGTTCACCCGGACCTTCGAGGGGGTCCGCGGGCGCTCGGTCAACTCGGTGGTGCCCGTCCCCCGGCCGGACGGTTCGGTCGCCGGGCTGGTGTCCGTCGGCATCACGGTGGAATCGCTGGAGCACCTGGCGGACCGGAGCCTCCCGTTCATCATCGGTGCGTCGGTGGGGGCACTCGTCCTCGCCGCGGGCGCCGCCGCACTGGTCAGCAGACGTCTGGGCCGCCAGACGCACGGGCTCGGACCGGCCGGGATGACGCGGATGTACGAGCACCACGACGCGGTGCTGCACGCGGTCCGCGAAGGGGTGCTCATCATCGAGCCCGACGGCCGGCTGCTGCTCGCCAACGACGAGGCCCGCCGGCTCCTCGATCTCCCCGCGGACGCCGAGGGCCGGGCCGTGACCGCTCTGGGTCTGGACGACCGCACCGCCGAACTCCTGGCCTCGGGCCGGCGCGTCACCGACGAGGTGCGGCGGGCCGGAAACCGGCTGCTGGCCATCAACCTCCGTCCCACCGACCCGGGCGGCGGCCCTCCCAGCATCGTCGCCACCCTGCGGGACACCACCGAACTGCGCGCGATCACCGGCACGGCGGAGCAGGTGCGGGAGCGTCTCCTGCTCCTGTACGAGGCCGGGGAGCGGATCGGCACCACCCTCGACGTCACCAGGACGGCCGAGGAGCTGACGGAGGTGGCGGCCCCGGGATTCGCCGACTTCGCCTCGGTCGACCTCGTCGACGCGGTCCTGCGCGGCGAGGAACCGCCTCTGCCGACGGGTGACGTACTGGAGATGCGGCGCACCGCCATCGCGGGCGTCGACCCCGGCAACCCCCTCTACCCTGTCGGCCGGGCGGTGGGCTTCATGCCCAGCAGTGCCGGCGCCGTGGGCACGAGTACGGGACACACCTGGATGGAGTCCGATCTGTCGGCGGCGCGGTTCTGGCGGCAGCGGGACCCCGAGCGCGGGGCGAGGGTCCTGGCGTACGGCATCCACTCCCTCATCTCCGTACCGCTGCACGCGCGCGGCGTCATCCTCGGCATGGCCAACTTCTGGCGCGCCGGGAATCCGGAGCCCTTCGACGGGGAAGACCTCTCCTTCGCCGAGGAGCTGGTGGCGCGGGCGGCCGTCAGCATCGACAACGCCCGCCGCTACACCCGCGAGCACGAGATGGCCGTCACGCTCCAGCGCAGCCTGCTGCCGAGGGGGGTGCCCGATCAGAACGCCCTCGATGTGGCCTACCGCTATCTGCCGGCCCAGGCGGGGGTGGGCGGCGACTGGTTCGACGTGATCCCGCTGTCCGGCGCCCGGGTCGCCCTGGTGGTCGGCGACGTCGTCGGCCACGGGCTGCACGCGGCGGCCACGATGGGCCGGCTGCGCACCACGGTCCACAACTTCTCCACGCTGGACCTGCCGCCCGACGAGCTCCTCAGCCACCTCGACGAGCTCGTCGCCCGGATGGACCAGGACGAGACGGACGACGGCTCCGACGTGGGGATCGCCGGGGCGACCTGTCTGTACGCGATCTACGACGGGGTCTCCGGGAACTGTTGCATGGCCAGGGCCGGCCACCCCGGCCCGGCGCTGGTCCTGCCCGACGGGACCGTGGAGTTCCCCGAGACGCCCGCGGGCCAGCCGCTCGGCATCGGCGGCATGCCCTTCGAGTCGGCCGAGTTCAGCGTGCCCGAGGGCAGCCGCCTGGTTCTGTACACCGACGGCCTCGTCGAACGCCGCGACCGGGACTCCGGCATCGGCCTCGACATGCTGCGCACCGCTCTCGCGCACACCGGCCGGACCCCGGAGGAGACCTGTGACGACGTGATCGACGCCCTCCTGCCCACCCGCCCCACCGACGACGTCGCTCTCCTGGTGGCCCGCACCCGTCGGCTCGACCCCGGCCGGGTCGCCCAGTGGGACGTGGAACCCGAGCCCTCGGCGGTCGCCGGAGTCCGCAAGGGAGTGGCCCGCTGGCTCGGCGAGCGGGGTCTGGACGAGGAGGCGTTCGTCACCGAGCTCATCCTGAGCGAGCTGGTCACCAACGCCATCCGCTACGCCTCCGGACCGATCGTGGTGCGGCTGCTGCACGACCGCAGCCTGGTCTGCGAGGTCTCCGATGCCAGCAGCACGTCACCGCATCTGCGCTACGCGGCGACGACCGACGAGGGCGGCCGCGGCCTGTTCCTCGTCTCCCAGTTCGCCGAACGCTGGGGTACCCGCTACACACCCACGGGCAAGGTCATCTGGTCGGAGCAGCCGCTCGGCCCGACCGGCGACGACTAGATCAAGCCACAGTCCGCAATTGCCGTTATGGCAATCAAACTTGTCGCTCCGGCCGCTCTCCGCGCACCATCTCCGTCCATGGAGGTGTTTCGTATGGACGACAGCAAGCGGTACGACGTGGTGGTGGTGGGCGGCGGAGCGGCCGGTCTGAGCGGTGCGGTGGCCCTGTCCCGGGCGAGGCGTTCGGTGCTGGTGATCGACGCGGGACGCCCGCGCAACGCGCCCGCGTCCCACGTGCACAACTACCTGGGCCGTGAGGGCACCGCCCCCTCGGAGCTCCTGGCCGTCGGGCGCGAGGAGGCGGCCGGGTACGGCGCCGAGATCGCCGAGGGCACCGTGGTGTCCGCCGAGAAGCTCCCCGAAGGGGAGGGCTTCCGCGTCGTAAGGGAGGACGGGACCGCTGTCGTGGCCCGCCGACTGCTGGTGACCACCGGCCTGGTCGACGAGCTGCCCCCGGTGCCGGGCCTGGCCGAGCGGTGGGGCCGCGAGGTGCTGCACTGCCCGTACTGCCACGGCTGGGAGGTCAGGGACCGCCCGATCGGCATCATCGCCGTGAGCCCGCCGGCCGTGCACCAGGCGCTGATGTGGCGGCAGTGGAGCGAGGACATCACGCTCTTCAGGCACACCGGACCCGAACCGTCCGACGAGGAGTACGAGCAGCTCGCCGCCCGGGGCATCGCCGTCGTGGACGGGGAAGTGGCCGGGCTGGAGGTGACCGACGACCGGCTCACCGGGGTGCGGCTGGCCGGCGGACGGGTGATCGCCCGTGAGGCGGTCGTCGTCCAGTCCCGCTTCACCGCCCGCTCCCAGGTCCTGCGGAGCCTGGGTCTCGCGACGACCGAGCAGGAGATGGCCGGGCAGGCGGTCGGCACGTACATCGCCGCCGATCCGTCCGGGGCGACAGAGATCCCTGGGGTCTGGGTGGCCGGAAACGTCGCCAATCTGACCGAGCAGGTCATCGGCGCCGCGAACGCGGGGCTGAAGGCCGCGGCGGCGATCAACGCGGACCTGATCGCCGAGGACACCCGCAGTGCGGTGGCCGCGCACCGGAGGTGAGGCGACCGGCCGCACACGACGAGCGCCCGCCTTCCTCCCCGGTGGGGGGATGAAGGCGGGCGCGCTCGGTCGTGCGGTGGTGATCCCGGAGGATCAGGCCTGCGGGGCGGCCTTGATCGCGGAGATGTCGAAGTTCAGCTTGACCTTGTCGCTGACCATCACGCCGCCGGTCTCCAGCGCCGCGTTCCAGGTCAGGCCCCAGTCGGAGCGCAGGATGTCCGTGCCGCCCTCGAAGCCGACGCGCTCGTTGCCGTAGACGTCGGTGGCGGAGCCGTTGAACTCCAGGTCGATGGCGAGCGGACGCGTGACGTCCTTGATGGTGAGGTCGCCGGTGACGCGGTACGTGTCGCCACCGAGCTGCTCGGCGCTCGTGGAGCGGAAGGACATGACCGGGAAGGTCTCGGCGTCGAAGAAGTCACCGCTGACCAGGTGGCCGTCGCGGTCGGCGATGCCGGTGTCGATGCTGGCGATCTTGACGTCGATCGAGGCGGCGGAGTTCGCGGGGTTCGCGCCGTCCAGCGTCAGGCTGCCCTCGTGCTCACCGAAGGAACCGCGCACGTTGGTGACCATGGCGTGGCGCACCGTGAAGCCGATGCTGCTGTGGGCCGGGTCGATCACGTAGTCGCCGGTCAGGGCGGCCAGCGCGGGGTCCACCGCGAGCGTGGCGGTGGTGGACGGGGCGTTGTTGTTCTTGCGGTTGAACAGAGCCATGGCTCCTCCTCGGGGGACGTGATCGAGCGGCTGTCGAATGGTTGTTTAACCTTCAACGAGATTGACTGTAGAGCAATCTAGTTAAAAGTTCAACATCAAGGGTCCAGGCCGGTCCGGAAGTCGCCCTTCCACTCCGCGGGGGAGGCGTCGCCCTCTGGCGAACGCGCGTAGAACTCCGGCACTATCTCCCCTGCCCGTCCAGCGCGACTGCCTCACTCTGATTGTCATGAGCAGGAGGAATCCCCCGTGTCGTACCGCCCCAGGCTCCGCTCGGCCCTGACCGCCCTCGCCCTTGTTCTCGGCGCCTTCTTCGCCCCCGGCATCGGTGTCATCGGAGGCGCGACCGACGCCTTCGCCGTCACCAAGATCAGCCACTCCACGGCGACCTCGATGTTCCGGTCCTCCACCATCACCTGGTCGTCATCGGGCGGCTGTTCCAACCGCAACATCTCCACCTGTACCTCGTTCGAGCAGCTCAATCTGGCCAGCGCCCAGGGTGCCCAGACCCTCAAGAGCGCCACGGGCTGCGCGCTGAACATCACCGGCGGTACGGAGACCGGGCACGCCGGTGGCACGTACTCGCACTGGAACGGCTACAAGCTCGACTTCTCCAAGTCCACCTGCCTCACCAACTACGTCCACGGTGTCTTCACCTACATAGGTCCGCGTGGAGACGGCGCCCCCCAGTACAAGTCCGGCTCCGGCAACATCTACGCGGACGAGGGCAACCACTGGGACGTGACGTACTACAACTGCGGCGGCTGCTGAGCCGTACGCACGGGCGCCCCCGTCCGGCGGGACGGGGGCACCCGCATGCGTCCGTGGCGGTGTCAGGACCCGACGCTCACCGTGAAGCGCCTCGGGTTACCGTCGTGCGCAGCGCCGGACACATCCGGCTCGCCGTCCGGGCGTACGTCGTCGTACGGGAAGGCGTAGCCGATCGGCGAGTTCGCGTGTACGACCCGTGACCAGTGGTTGGTCACCGCGCCCTTGTAGTAGTCCGCCACCGTGGTGCCGTTCGGCTGCTGCGGGTGGCTGAGCATGATCGAGCGGTTGAAGCCCGCCGCGATTCTGGCCAGCAGTGCCTTCTTGTCGTCGGAGTCGCCCGGGTTGTTCGTGAACGGCCCGTGGTTGCAGGTGAAGATGTCCTTCGATGTGGGTCGGGCGAAGGTGTGCCCGCCCTCGAACGTCAGCGTGTCACCGCTGACCCGCCCCGCCAGGGTGCCCCGGCCGCCCTGGAGGTCGATCCGGAGGTCCGTCGAGCGGTACTTCGCCCAGACCTCGTCCACCTGCGCCGTGAACAGATCCCGGAACGGCATCTCCTCCGGCCGGTCGAAGAACGGTGCCATCAGGTTCTGCGGCGAGACGACCCGCAGGACCTTGCCGTCCGGGCCCCTGGTGACCAGCTCGTCCCAGGGCTGCCCGTCGGAGGCGGCTTGCGCGGTGAGGTCGTCGGCGATCCTCTGTACGGCGCCGTCCGGGAGGGGTGCGACGGTGTGCGTGGTGTCGCCCTGGAGGTTCAGGCCGATCGGCAGCGCGGTCACCAGGTCGACGTAGCTGATGTTCGCGTACAGCTGCTGCGGGTTGAACGTGAACTCGCAGAACGACCAGGTCCGCCCGTAGTTCGGGTCGGTGGGTGTCGCGAAGGCCGGCTCGACCAGCGACGGCCCCGGGTTGAGATAGAAGTCCAGCTTGTCGTCGCGTACGAAGTAGATCCTCGCCCCGTACATCTGGGGCAGCGTCAGGACCACCGGTCCGGCGCCTGCCCCCTTCAGAGGAATGGCGCAGTCGACCGGCAACGGGGTCTGCGGAGCGCCGGGGGAGTCGGGGCGGTAGACACTGCCGTCGGCCCGCAGCAGCACCCAGCGGTCGGTGCCCTGCTCGTGGCCGGTCACGTACGCGTTCACCGTGCCCGGCAGCGAACGGTTCTCCAGGGCCAGTTCGCACGTGGCCGGTGCGGCGGAGGCGCGCGGGCTCAGGGCGCTGCCCCAGAGGGGATAGGTGAGCGCGGTCGCGGAGGCGGCGGCGCCTGTCAGGAACAGTCTGCGCGAAATCACGAGGTACTCCCGAGGTGTGGGGGGCCGCAGACGAACATATGGGGGGTGGGTCGGGGAGCTGGCGCTGTGGGGGTGTCTGCGGTGCGCACCACCTTCTCGACGCTCCGGCAGGGCGTCAAGAGTTACGACTGAGAGCGCTCTCAAAAGTCAGATGTCTTCACAACTCAACGCCCAGACGCCGTATTTGGCGACTGGCCGCACTCAATCGCCTACGCCCGGCGAACAGGAACCGAACGCGGCTCCGCTCCGGCCCGCTCCCGCCCCACTTGGACTAAATGAGAGCGGTTGTTGGACTGGTAAGTCCATCCGGGCCGTACGCCGTTGACGGTGTCCGGACACGGGGACTACTCAGGCCACATGTCGCGAAGATTCACTTCGGCGGGCGCTGTCGCCGCCGCCTCAGCAGCCGTCCTGGCGCTCGTGGGGACCAGCCTCCCCGCCGTAGCCGCCGCCCCCGTCCCCGCCGCCGCCGCCGACGCCACCGGCTCCACCGTCATCGGATCGGCGCAGCTGTCGGTCGCCGTCGCCGACGACTTCCCGCGCGTCCTGTCGTACACCGACAAGGCCGGCGGCGAGCAGCTGGCCGGCAGTACCCGGCCGGTCACCGAGGTCACCCTCAACGGAACCGCCCGCACGGTGCAGCTCAAGGGGGCGCCCGACGTCACCGCCACGGCCGCCCGCTACACGCTCACCTTCCCCGATCTGCCGGGCGTCGAGATCGACGCCTCCATCGAGGTCGCCGGGCGCGCCACCACCTTCAAGGTGACCGCCGTACGCGACACCGGGACTTTCCGCGTCGGCACCATCGACATACCCGGCCACGACCTGGTCTCCGTCGGTTCGACGGACACCGGCGCCGCGACCGCCTTCACCCGCCTCGACCCCGACTCCACGAAGACCGCCGACGTCTTCGCGAAGGTCACCGCGGAGACCGCCGCCGACACCGCACCCGTGGGCGCCTCGTACGCCCTCGTCAACACCGGGACCCTCGCCGCGGCCGTCGAGTCCAACTCCTCGTACGACAAGCCCTCCGGGGCCACCGGCGGCGACGACGCCCGCTTCTGGCACCAGGCACGCAAGGCGGCGGACGGCAGCGTCCGGGTCGGCGTCTGGTCCGGGCAGTGGACCTACCGGGGCGCCGGTGCGACGGAGCCCGAGAGCGGCGCGGATCTGCCGTGGGCGAAGGTGGTCGTCACGCCCGACGCCAACGGCGACAAGACCGTGGACTGGCAGGACGGCGCCGTCGCATTCCGCTCCATCGGCGTCACCGCGCCGGGCAGCGACGAGACCGCGAACCGGGTCATCACCCACATCCCGTTCAACTTCGCCAGCCAGGCCACCCACCCCTTCCTCCGGACGCTCGACGACGTCAAGCGGATCTCGATGGCGACCGACGGGCTCGGCCAGATGGCCGTCCTCAAGGGGTACGGCTCCGAGGGGCACGACTCGGCGCACCCGGACTACGGCGGCAACTACAACAAGCGCGCCGGCGGGCTGAAGGACCTCAACACGCTGCTCAAGCAGGGCAAGCAGTGGGGCGCCGCCTTCGGCGTCCACGTCAACGCCACCGAGTCCTACCCCGAGGCGAAGGCGTTCGACGAGCAGCTCGTCGACAAGGCCAGGCCCGGCTGGAACTGGCTCAACCAGAGCTACTACATCGACCAGCGCCGCGACATCAACAGCGGTGATCTGGCCCGGCGTTTCCAGCAGTTGCGCGACGAGACCGACAGCAATCTCAGCCTGCTCTACATCGACGTGTACTACTCGCACGGCTGGATCGCCGACAAGACCATGCAGGCCGTGCAGAAGCAGGGCTGGAACGTCGGCACCGAGTGGGCCGACAAGTTCGAGCGCTCCTCGCTCTGGTCCCACTGGGCCAACGACCTGAGCTACGGCGGCGCCACCAACAAGGGCCTCAACTCGCAGATCATCCGGTTCATCCGCAACGGCGAGAAGGATGTCTGGAACAATGACCCGGTCCTCGGCCAGACGGCGATCGAGGAGTTCGAGGGCTGGACCGGCGAGACCGACTGGAACACCTTCTACAACAACATCTGGCAGAAGAACCTGCCGGCCAAGTACCTCCAGCACCAGAAGATCACCCGCTGGGACAAGGCGGCCGGTGACATCACCTTCACCGGCGGGGTCCGGGGCACGGTCGAGAACGGCAAGCGGACGTTCTACACAGACGGCCGCAAGGTCCTCAGCGGTACGGACTACCTGCTGCCGTGGGACGGTGGCAAGAAGCTGTACCACTACAACAAGTCGGGCGGCACGAGCAGTTGGGCGGTGCCCTCGACGGGCGCGTACACCGTCTACAAGCTCACCGACAACGGCCGGGAGAAGATCAGCACCGTACGCTCGGTGAACGGGAAGATCACGCTGAAGGCCACGGCCGGCCAGCCGTACGTCCTCTACCCGGACCAGGCGCCGAAGGCTGCGGCCCCGCAGTGGGGCGCGGGCAGTCCGGTCGACGACCCGGGCTTCAACGACAACGGGCTCGCCAGCTGGTCGAAGACCGGCACCGCCGCCCGCCACACCGACGAGCAGGGCCGCAACAGCGCGAAGCTCTCCGGCACCGGCACGGCGGCGCTCTCGCAGAGCATCGAGGGCCTGGAGCCCGGCAAGCGCTACACCGCCTCCGCGCTGATCGAGGTGGAACCGGGCAAGACCCGGCTCACCACCCTCTCGGCCGGCGGGAAGTCCATCGCCGTGAGCCGCTCCACCGCCCGGGACCAGGTGGCCGCATCCGACTGGCACGGCAGCTACTTCCAGCGCGCCAAGGTGAACTTCACCGCCCCGGCGAGCGGGCGCACCACGCTCCGGATCGAGGCGGCGAAGGGCAGCACGGCGACGGTACGGGCCGATGACGTACGGCTCGTCGCCAACGCCCCGGCCACCCGCGACAACACCGTCGTGTACGAGGACTTCGAGAACGTCGACCAGGGCTGGGGGCCCTTCCTCAAGGGCGACGCGGGCGGCTCCACCGACCCCCGCACCAGCATCTCCCAGCTCCACGCCCCGTACACCCAGGCCGGCTGGAACGGCAAGCTCATCGACGACGTGCTGGGCGGCAAGGAGTCCCTCAAGGCCCACGAGGAGAACACCGGTCTCGTCTACCGGACCGCTCCCTGGAGCGTGCCGATGACCGACGGCCGCCGCTACAAGGTCGAGTACGACTACCAGTCCACCCACGCCGGAGCCTATGAGTGGGTCGACGGCTACGACCGGATCGGTGCGAGCGGCGACCCCGACTCCGTCGAGACCCGGACCACGGCCATCGGACAGCAGCGCACCACCGGCCACTTCAGCGAGACCGTCACGGCGGGCTGCGGAGACACCTGGACCGGTCTGCGCAAGCGCGGTGACGCCCCCGACGGCGCCGACTTCGTGCTCGACGGCTTCACCGTGACCGACCTCGGACCGGCCCCCGCGAGCGAGCAGGCCGCCTGTGGCACGCTCACCGTGGCGGCGCAGGCCGAGACGCTGGAACCCGGCACCGCCAACACGGTCGCCGCCACGTTCACCAACTACGAGGCGACGGCGGCGACAGGCGTCGAGGTGGCCCTGACCCTGCCCGAGGGCTGGCAGGCGGAGCCCGCGGGCGCCGTCACCTTCGACTCGGTCGCGCAGGGTGCCAAGGTCACCGGCAGCTGGCAGGTCACCCCGCCGGTGGACGCCAAGTACCAGGCGTACAGCCTGAGTTCGGAGGCGTCCTACACGGTCGGCGGTGCGGTCCGGAAGCTCGGCGCGCAGACGTCCGTACGGACCCTGCCGCCGCCGCCCACCACGGACAGCTGGGCCAGTGACCTGGACTGGACGGCCTCCGAGAACGGCTGGGGGCCCGTGGAGCGCGACCTCTCCAACGGCGAGACCGGCACCGGCGACGGCACCCCGCTGAGGATCGGAGGCGTCACCTACACCAAGGGCATCGGCACGCACGCCCCGGCGAAGGTCCGCTACTACCTGGGCGGGAAGTGCACCTCCTTCACCGCCGAGGTGGGCGTCGACGATGCGCAGGCCACCCGCGGCACCGTGCAGTTCTCCGTCGCGGCCGACGGCACGGAGAAGGTGAAGTCGCCCGTCCTGCGGGCGGCCGACACCGCGTGGACGCTCACGGCCGATGTCACCGGAGCCAAGTACGTCGACCTGGTCGTCGGCGACGGTGGCGACGGCAACGGCAACGACCACGCCGACTGGGGCAGCGCCCGCTTCCACTGCGGTAGCTGACCCGTACAGAGGCACGGGCGTGGGACACGGTCCCGCGCCCGTGCCGTGGTGTTTCCGGCTCCGGAGCCCGCACGGAGAAAGCGCTTTCGACCAAAGCCCGCACACCCATTGAAAGGGTCTCGGGACGCGTGCTAAACCAGCGGGCAACAGGTCTACACCACTTGCTCCGGGAGGACTCCCCGTGCCGCTCCTGCCTGCCGACTGGTCCCGCCGCACCTTCCTCGTCACCACCTCGGCCACCGCGCTCGGCGCCGCGTTCGCCGGCCCCGCACGCGCTTCGTCGGGCGCGGACGAATACGACACGCTCAGGGCCCGCTGGGTCGAGCTCGCGCTCGGTACCGGCTTCGACCCGGCCGCCGAACCCTTCGCCTCCCGGCTCCGCGAGACCGGCCAACTCGCCGCCGGCTTCCGGGCGTCGATGGCCCCCGCCGCCGACTCCCTGTGGCCCGGCTACACCTTCGACCCGCCGTCCGGCATCACCCAGAGCTACAGCCGCCTGTGGACCATGACCCAGGCGTACCTGCAGCCGGGCACCGGCCTCACCGCCGACGAGACGCTCCTCGCCGACATCATCAAGGGCCTCGACCACCTCTCGGCGACGGTCTACAACCCCTCGACGACCCGCTACGGCAACTGGTGGGAGTGGCAGATCGGCAGCCCGCGCCTCCTCATGGACATCCATGCCGGGCTCCACGACAAGCTCACGGACACCCGGCGCCAGGCCGCCTGCGCCGCCGTCGACCACTTCATCCCCGATGCCATGCTCACCGACTACACCGGCACGAGCACCGGCGCCAACCGGGTCGACCTCTGCCGCTCCGTCGCCCTGCGCGGCGTCATAGGCCGCAGCCCGGCCAAGATCGCCCTGGCCCGGGACGCCCTCTCGCCCGTCTTCCCGTACGTGACGAAGGGCGACGGCCTCTACGCCGACGGCTCGTTCGTCCAGCACACCTGGGTCGCCTACTCCGGTACGTACGGACAGGTCATGCTCGACGGACTGGGGCGCCTCTTCACCCTCCTCGCCGGATCGGCCTGGGCCGTCACCGACCCGGGCCGCCAGATCATCCTGGACTCCGTCGAGAACGCCTACGCGCCGCTGATCTACAACGGCCTGATGATGGACAGCGTCAACGGACGTGCCATCAGCCGCGGTTACCTCAAGAGTGACGACCGCAAGGTCATGCGCAGCGACCACTTCCACGGACAGGGTCTGATCGCCGCCATCCCGCTGCTCGCGGGCGGGGCATCCGCCGCCGAGCAGCAGCGCTGGACCGCGATGATCAAGGGGTGGATCGACCGGGACCGTACGACACCGCTGCTCACCGCGCCCCAGTTCAACGTCGCCGACCTCGCCCGGCTGCACAGAGTCGCGGCCGCGCCCGTGCCCGCGGCCCCCGAGCCCGTGGCGCACAAGCTGTTCGCCGCCATGGACCGTGCCGTGCACCGGAGGCCCGGCTGGGCGGCCGGCATCTCCATGGCTTCGGAGCGGATCTCGTACTACGAGTGCGGCAACGGCGAGAATCCGCGCGGCTGGCACACCGGCGCCGGAATGCTCTCCTGGTGGCCGGGCGAGACGCGCGGGGACCAGTACACGGACTGGTTCTGGCCGACCGTCGACTTCTACCGCCTGCCGGGAACGACCGTGTCCACCAAGCGGCTCGCCGACCGGGCGGGCGGCGAATGGGGAGCGCCCAGGCCAGCGGTGAAGTGGGTCGGCGGCACCACCGACGGTGAGTTCGCCGCCGTGGGACAGCACCTCAAGGGCCTCGGCTCCACCCTCGAGGCCCGTAAGTCGTGGTTCTGCGTCGCCGATACGGTCGTGTGTCTCGGCGCCGGCATCACCAGCACCGACGGAGTTCCCGCCGAGACGGTGGTCGACAACCGCATGCTCGGCGAGGCCGGCACGAACGCGTTCACCGCCGAGGACCGTACGGCCCCCCGCTGGGCCCATCTGGAGGGTCACGGCGGCTGGGTCTTCCCCGGCGGGGCGGACCTGCGCACCCTGCGCGAGGACCGCACCGGTTCCTGGAACGACATCAACACCACCAGCACCACCGAGCGCCGCACCCGCCGCTACCAGACGCTGTGGCTCGACCACGGCACCGATCCGGTGGACGCCCACTACGCGTATCTGCTGATGCCGGGCGCCTCCCGGCGCACCGTCGCCGCCCGCGCGGCCGACGGCGACTGGCTGAAGGTGCTCGCCAACACCTCCGCCGTCCAGGCCGTGGCGATCCCCTCGCTGGGCGTGACGGCCGCCAACTTCTGGCAGGCGGGCACGGCGGGCCCGCTGACCGTCTCGGCCCCGGCGAGTGTGCTCGTCAGGAGGGGCCGGCGCTCCACTACGCTCAGTGTGAGCGGTCCCGACCGGACCGGCGCCCCCATGGACGTGGTCTGGAACCGGCCGGTGCGGGAAGTCGTCGCCGCCGGCCCCGGCATCGAGGTCCTGGCCACCGGCAAAAGCCTGGTCCTGCGCGTCGCACCCGGCGTAGCGGGCGCCACCCTGCGGTGTGAGATCAGGTAGTCACTGTGCCCGGCGACACACCTCCCGCTTTGTCGGCCCCCGACAAAGCGGGAGGCCTGTGAGCTGGTGGAACGGCTGCCCGGCGTTCTGGTTCTGTCGGGGCCCACCAGGAAACGGGGCAGGAGACTGTACGGAGTCGACGGCACGATTTGTGCGGTCGGCTTCGTAGGGTCAGTACATGACCGTTGTGGACGAGACCCCGAGCGAGCCGAGCGACACGCGTGGCCGGGTGGCCGAACTGCTGGCCCTGCGTGAGCAGGCCCGGCGGGGACCGAGTGACCGCGCGACCGAGGCGCAGCACGCCAAGGGCAAGCTGACCGCCCGCGAGCGCATCGCGCTGCTGCTCGACGAGGGTACGTTCAAGGAGGTCGAGCAGCTGCGCCGGCACCGGGCGACCGGGTTCGGCCTGGAAGCGAAGAAGCCGTACACCGACGGCGTCATCACCGGCTGGGGCACCGTCGATGGCCGCACGGTCTTCGTGTACGCGCACGACTTCCGGATCTTCGGCGGGGCGCTGGGCGAGGCCCACGCCACGAAGATCCACAAGATCATGGACATGGCCATCTCGGCGGGGGCCCCGCTGGTGTCCCTGAACGACGGCGCCGGCGCCCGTATCCAGGAGGGCGTCTCCGCGCTCGCCGGATACGGCGGGATCTTCCAGCGCAACACCCGGGCGTCCGGTGTCATCCCGCAGATCAGCGTGATGCTCGGCCCCTGCGCGGGCGGCGCGGCCTACAGCCCCGCCCTCACCGACTTCGTCTTCATGGTCCGCGAGACCTCGCAGATGTTCATCACAGGACCGGACGTCGTCAAGGCGGTCACCGGCGAGGAGATCACCCAGAACGGCCTGGGCGGCGCGGACGTGCACGCCGAGACCTCGGGCGTCGCGCACTTCGCGTACGACGACGAGGAGACCTGCATCGCCGAGGTCCGCTACCTGATCGGGATGCTGCCCTCCAACAACCGCGAGAACCCGCCCACCGTGGCGAGCGACGACCCGGCCGACCGGCGCGGCGACACCCTGCTCGACCTGGTCCCGGCCGACGGCAACCGCCCGTACGACATGCACAAGGTGATCGAGGAGCTCGTCGACGACGGCGACTACCTGGAGATCCACGAGCGCTGGGCCCGCAACATCATCTGCGCGCTGGCCCGCCTGGACGGCCAGGTCGTCGGCGTCGTCGCCAACCAGCCGCTGGCCATGGCGGGCGTCCTGGACATCGAGGCGTCCGAGAAGGCCGCACGTTTCGTCCAGATGTGCGATGCATTCAACATCCCGATCGTCACTCTGTTGGACGTGCCCGGCTTCCTGCCCGGCGTCGATCAGGAGCACGGTGGGATCATCCGGCACGGCGCGAAGCTGCTCTACGCGTACTGCAACGCCACCGTGCCGAGGATCAGCCTGATCCTGCGCAAGGCATACGGAGGTGCGTACATCGTCATGGACTCCCAGTCCATCGGAGCCGACCTCACCTACGCCTGGCCCACCAACGAGATCGCGGTCATGGGTGCCGAAGGCGCGGCCAATGTCATCTTCCGCCGCCAGATCGCGGAGGCCGAGGATTCCGAAGTCATGCGGGCCCGCATGGTCAAGGAGTACAAGGCCGAGCTCATGCACCCGTACTACGCCGCCGAGCGCGGCCTGGTCGACGACGTCATCGACCCGGCCGAGACGCGCGAGGTCCTGATCGCCTCGCTCGCGATGCTCCGCAACAAGCACGCCGACCTGCCGTCCCGTAAGCACGGCAACCCGCCGCAGTAGCGCAGCCGACGCGGGTGACCCCCGCCGAAGCCCGCGCCATGCTGCCGAGAAGACGGAGACATACCCATGAGCACCACTCCCGCCGAGTCCGTGCTGCGCGTCGAAAAGGGTCTCGCCGACCCCGAGGAGCTGGCGGCCATAACCGCCGTCCTGCTCGCCCGCGCAGCGGCCCAGCCCGCCGCACCCGCCCACCGGGGCCGCAACACCGCCGGATGGCGCCGTCTGGAGCGCACCCCCGGCTTCCGCGCCCCGCACAGCTGGCAGGGCTGAGATCGGCCCCGCGCGCCCCACACGGCGCGCGCGAAAAGGCCCCGCACTCCTTCCGGAGTGCGGGGCCTTTCGTCGTACCGGGACCGTCAGCGCAGGCGGGCCATGAGGGCGTGCTCGACCAGCGTGATGAGCGCGCTCTTGGCGTCCCCGCGGTGGCGGGCGTCCGTCGTCAGAATCGGGGTGTCCGGGCCGATCTGCAGCGCCTCGCGTACCTCGTCCGGTGTATAGGGCTGGTGTCCGTCGAAGCCGTTGAGGGCGATGACGAAGGGGAGGCCGCTGTTTTCGAAGTAGTCGACGGCGGGGAAGCAGTCGGCGAGGCGGCGGGTGTCGACGAGGACGACGGCGCCGATGGCGCCGCGTACGAGGTCGTCCCACATGAACCAGAAGCGGTCCTGTCCGGGGGTGCCGAAGAGGTACAGGATCAGGTCCTGGTCCAGGGTGATGCGTCCGAAGTCCATGGCCACCGTGGTGGTGGTCTTGTCCCCGGTGTGTGTGAGGTCGTCGATGCCCGCGGACGCGGACGTCATCACGGCTTCGGTGCGCAGCGGATTGATCTCCGAAACGGCACCGACAAACGTGGTCTTACCCACGCCGAAGCCCCCTGCCACCACGATCTTCGCCGAGGTAGTGGAGCGGGCCGCTCCGCCGCTAGAGCTTGCGAAGTCCACTGAGCACCCTTTCGAGCAGTGTCACGTCTGGTTGGCCGCCGGCGGCCTCGTCGCCGCCGGGCTGATGGATAGCGACGAGTCCGGCCTCGGCCAGGTCGGCGACGAGGATCCGGGCAACGCCGAGGGGGATCGAGAGCAGGGCCGAGACCTCGGCCACCGACTTGATCTCCACGCAGAGCCGGCAGATCCGCTGATGCTCGGGCAACTGCCCCTGCAGCCGCGACGGATCGGCCGTGGTGCTCACCAGCGCTTCGATGGCGAGCTGGTAACGCGGCCGGGTCCGGCCACCTGTCATGGCGTACGGACGGACCAGCGGGTTGTGCGTCGCGGGTGCGGGCGCCGCGGCCCGCCGCGGCTGCACCGGCTGAATACGGGGCGCCTGGGGTGCTTCGTACGGCTGCCGGGGCTGCTGTTGCCACGAGCCCTGCTGCGGCCAGTCCGAACCCTGCTGGGGCCAGTCGGAGCCCTGCGCGCTCTGCTGCTGGTACGGCTGCTGCTGCTGCTGGTACGGCTGCTGCGCGCCCTGTCTGCTGGGAGCGGAGGGGAAGTTGAAACGGTTGTCGTCGTGCTCACCCGGAACCCGCTGACCACCCTCATATGGGTGTCCGCCTGTGGGTGCTGCCACGTTTCCTCCTCCGAATGCCGGTCGCTGATCCCAGTGGGGCCGCGCCACCGCACCCTATGGCGCGGTGGCGAGAAACGCACTGTCTGACTGTTAGTTAAGAAGACTTCCCTGGAGCTCCGCACGGAGATCCGGTGTAAGGACACTGCCCGTACGATCCACCAGAAGTGCCATTTCGTACCCAACCAGACCGATATCGGCGTCCGGATGCGAAAGGACGGCAAGAGATGATCCGTCGGAGATGGACATGATGAAGAGGAATCCTCGCTCCATCTCCACAACGGTCTGATTCACGGCGCCGCCCTCGAAGATCCGGGAAGCACCCGCCGTCAGCGACGTCAGACCGGAGGCGACGGCCGCCAGCTGGTCGGCGCGGTCGCGCGGGAAACCGTCGGACATCGCCAGCAGCAGGCCGTCCGCGGAGACCACCACCGTGTGCGACACCCCGGGGGTGTTGTCCACAAAGTTGGTGATCAACCAGTTCAGATTCTGCGCGGCCTGGCTCATCGGGCTCACACTAACGCTCCTGGTTGTAGGTATTACTCGTGTCCGACCCCGCATCGCGACCCCGCTGGACTCCGCGGCGCAGATTGCTCAACCTGCCACGGACGTCCTCGGGTGCGCGGGAGACCTGGGGGCCGCCCTGCTGCGTCTGCTCCGCCGTGCCCTCGACCAGATTGGCCTTGGGTACGCGACGGGGGAGACCGGACGGAGTGATCCCGCCCGCCTTCGGGTCGCGGAGCTTCTCCGCCCGCTCCCAGCGCTCGTCGTTCGTGGAGCGCCAGTCGTCGGGGCCATCGCCGTTCACCGGGGCGGACGGCGGCTGCTGCGTGTCCTGTGCCTTCGCCGGGGCCGGCGCCTCGTTGCCACGGCCGGTGGGCTGCCAGTGCTGCACACCGCCCCGGCGCGGGAGACCGGCTTCGGTCACCGCCTGCGCGGTGTTCGGGACGGGGCCCGAACGGTCGAAGCCTACGCGCTCCTGAGTCGCTGCGGGAGCACTCGGAACAGATTCCGCTTCAGCCTGCGGCGCGGGCTCGTACGCCCTCTGATAGCCGCCCTGATCGGGCCAGTCATCCTGGTGGGACGGGGCCGCGGCGGAGTTGAACTGCTCGCCGTACTGGGCCTGCTGGGCTTCCGGAGCGCCATAGGCCGCTTCCGGATAAGCGCCCTGCTGAGCCTGCTGCGGGTAGCCGCCCTCGGTGCCGTACGGCTCGTAGGGAGCCTCGTACGAAGCCTGCTCGTACCCCTGCTGCACGGGCTGCGGCTCCTGGGCGTACTGCTCCTGGCCGTACTGGCCCGGCGCGTACTGCTGCGCCTCGTCCTGGAACACCGGACGCTCGCCGCCGGCCTGGGCCTCCAGCGCGGCCCGTCGCTCCTCACGCAGGAGCGAGCGGCCGACCGGGTCCAACTGCGGCGCGTCCGCGTCCGGTATCTCGTACCGCGAATCGTCGAAGCCGAGCTCCGCCGCCGTACGCATCGTGGTCTGGTGCGGCATCGGGTCGAACGCCGGCTGCTGCTGTTCCGGAATGATCGAGGAGACCGTGAAGTCGTCCTGCGCGGAGGTCTCGCCGCCACCACCGTGGGTGATCGCGTCCGGCAGCATGACCAGCGAGGTGGTACCGGCCTGCTCGCCCGAGGGGCGCAGCTGGACCCGGATGCCGTGCCGGTCGGCGAGGCGGCCGACCACGAAGAGGCCCATGCGCTGCGAGACGGCGGCGTCCACGGTCGGCGGGTTGGCCAGCTTGTGGTTGATGTCCGCGAAGTCCTCGGCGGTGAGGCCGATGCCCTTGTCATGGATCTCGACCATCACGCGGCCGTCGGGCAGCCGGGTCGCGGTGACCCGGACCTTGGTCTGCGGGGAGGAGAACGTGGTGGCGTTCTCCAGCAGCTCGGCCAGCAGGTGGACGAGGTCGGTCACGGCCTGCCCGTGGATCTCGCTCTCCGGTACGCCGGTGAGCTCGACGCGCTCGTACGACTCCACCTCGGAGGAGGCGGCCCGCAGGACGTCGACCAGCGGCACGGGCTGGTTCCAGCGGCGGCCCGGCTCCTCGCCCGCGAGGACGAGGAGGTTCTCGCCGTTACGGCGCATACGGGTGGCCAGGTGGTCCAGCCGGAAGAGGTTCTCCAGCTGGTCCGGGTCGGCCTCGTTGTTCTCCAGGTCGGTGATGAGGGTCAGCTGGCCCTCGATGAGCGACTGGTTGCGGCGCGAGAGGTTGGTGAAGATCGCGTTGACGTTGCCCCGGAGCATGGCCTGCTCGGCGGCGAGCCGGACGGCCTCGCGGTGCACCTGGTCGAAGGCGCGGGCGACCTCGCCGATCTCGTCCTGGGTGTTGATCGGGATCGGCTGGACGCGCGTGTCGACCCGGCCGGGATCGGTCCGCGACAGCTGGTCGACGAGCATCGGCAACCGCTGCTCGGCGATGCCGAAGGCGGCGGTACGCAGCTGGCGCATCGCGCGGCTCATCTGGCGGGCCATGAGACCGGCGACGATGAAGGCCGCGAGCAGCGCGATGATCACGATCAAGGCGTTGACGATGGCGTCGGTCTTGGCGTCGGACGAGATCTCGGCGGCCTCGGTCACGGCCTTGTCGACGAGCTCGTCGCCGACCGTGGAGTATCCGTCGAACTTGGCGGTGGCGGCGGCCATCCAGGTCTCGGGGGTGATCCCCTTCGCCCGCAGCTCGGCCGGCGACTGGCCCTGGCCGATCTGCTGGGCCATGCCGTCGAAGACCGAACCGTCGATGCTCGGCGGCGGCACGAACGGCTTGCCGGCGGCCTGGGCCTGCTCGGCGGCCGTCTTCAGCTGCTTGGCGCCCTCGGCGGCCTTGCCGGCCATGACGGTCTTGAGCCGGGTCGCGTCGGCCTCGGTACCACCGGAGACGAACTCGGCGAGGGCGATCTGCTCCAGGTAGTTGTACGAGCTGAAGGCCTTGACCTGGGCCTGGAACTTGCCGCGCTCCTGGCTGGGACGGACAAGCAGATGCATACCGATGGAGCGCTGAAGCGATTCTGCGGCCTTGGAGAGCTGGATCGCGTAGACCGTGCGGCCGTAGCTGGTGATGTTGCCGGTGCCGAGGCCGAGGTCGTTGGCGAACTCCATCAGGGAGTGCTGGACCTTGGTGTAGCCCTCTTCGGTCTTCACCGGGTCCATGGCCTCGGCATAGGCCGCCTTGCGCAGCTCGGGAAGCTGGGGCTCCTCCACCCTGAACAGCTTCAGCCGGCGCTCCAGGCGTCCGGCCGAGGGCATGTCCTGCACGGCGGTGTCGAACTTCGTCTTCGCCTCGTCCGTGGTGGCACGGGCCTGCTCGACGACGTCGGCGGTGCGCTTGTTCGACAGGAGCGGCTGAGCGGTGAGGTCACGCTCGTTGAGCAGCGCCTGCCCGTACTCCGAGGCCGCGCGCACGATCCGCGCG
Organism: Streptomyces sp. NPDC057136; assembly: GCF_042670885.1. NCBI lineage: Bacteria > Bacillati > Actinomycetota > Actinomycetes > Kitasatosporales > Streptomycetaceae > Streptomyces > Streptomyces sp. NPDC057136. The sequence goes on along the minus strand of NZ_JBHUUV010000022.1, from coordinate 115,568 downwards.
GTCTTCTCGGCGTCCTGGGCCTCGTTCCAGGTATCGATCGACCCCTTCACCTGGAAGCCGCCCATGATCAGGCCGACCAGCGCAGGGATCAGGAGGATCGCGTTCAGCCGCGTGGGCACCCGCCAGTTGCGCGGGGACAGCCGGCTGGTGGAGCCACCGGCCGGTTCGGGCGCGGACATGTCCGCGGACGACGCCCCGGCGCGGGGCGGCGGGGTGAAGTTGCCCCGTTCCGGCTGCGCCGCGGAGCCCTCGTTGCTTCGCCTCACTCGACCAACAACCTCTCGGCGTCGGCACCAACGTTGTGCCGAAGTTTTCGTTCAGGGCCGTACTACTCGGTAGTTCGACGAATTCCAGCACGGGGACCGGCCGCGTTCCAAACAGTCGGAATGAGCCATTCCGAGTGGTCTACACCGCAGATAAAACGGGCATAAAGAGCGAGCCCCGCCAAAAGGCGGGACTCGCATGAGCAGAGTGGTACCAGTCGGATGCATCGTGTATTGATGCCGAGGCAATTCTCTGTCGAAACGTTATGAACACGGGGGCGGATCGTGTCAAAGGACACAGCCCGCCCCCGTGTGACTACAACAACTTCCGTATTGCAATTCCGACTTGTGTCTACTTGAGACGTGCCATCAAGGCGTGCTCCACCAAAGTGATCAAACCGCTCTTGGCGTCCGCGCGGTGGCGGGCGTCCGTCGTGATGATCGGGGCGTCGGGGCCGATCTGCAGCGCCTCGCGCACTTCTTCGGGTGTGTAGGGCTGGTGTCCGTCGAAGCCGTTGAGGGCGATGACGAAGGGGAGGCCGCTGTTTTCGAAGTAGTCGACGGCGGGGAAGCAGTCGGCGAGGCGGCGGGTGTCGACGAGGACGACGGCGCCGATGGCGCCGCGTACGAGGTCGTCCCACATGAACCAGAAGCGGTCCTGTCCGGGGGTGCCGAAGAGGTACAGGATCAGGTCCTGGTCCAGGGTGATGCGTCCGAAGTCCATGGCCACCGTGGTGGTGGTCTTGTCCCCGGTGTGTGTGAGGTCGTCGATGCCCGCGGATGCGGACGTCATCACGGCTTCGGTGCGCAGCGGATTGATCTCCGAAACGGCACCGACAAACGTGGTCTTACCCACGCCGAAGCCGCCCGCCACCACGATCTTCGCCGAGGTAGTGGCACGGCCCGTCCCGCCGTTAGAGCTTGCGAAGTCCACTGAGCACCCTTTCGAGCAGTGTCACATCCGGCGCGCCGCCGGCCTCTCCGTTGCCCGGCTGGTGGATGGCCACCATGCCGGCTTCCGCCAGGTCCGCCACAAGGATGCGGGCCACGCCGAGCGGCATGGACAGCAGTGCCGAGACCTCTGCCACCGACTTGACCTCACGGCACAGGTGGCAGATCCGCTGGTGCTCGGGGAGCAGGGTCCCCAGGTGCGCCGGGTCGGCCGTGGTGCTGACCAGGGCCTCTATCGCGAGCTGGTAACGCGGCCGGGTCCGGCCGCCGGTCATGGCATAGGGACGGACCAGCGGCTGGTCGCCTTCACCGTCGTACGACGCGTGGTGCAGTGCGCCGTACGGGTCAGGTGAGGCGGGTGGCGGGGTCATGAATCCTCCGGGCGTGACAGCGGTGTGTCGGCTTGCCGTCTGAAGGGGCCGGTGGGGGGTCTGGGGCGGCCGGACGGGTGAGGGTTATGGGCAGTACCTGGGGGGATTGTGCCTGGGGTCCGCTGCATGGCCGCCTAGTGGAGCAGACTGCCCTGGAGCTCGGCGCGCAGGTCGGGCGTGAGGACGGTGCCCGCACGGTCGACGAGGAGGGCCATCTCGTACCCGACCAGACCGATGTCGGCGTCCGGGTGGGCGAGAACGGCCAGCGAGGAACCGTCCGAGACGGACATCAGGAAAAGGAAGCCTCGCTCCATCTCCACAACCGTCTGGCTCACGGCGCCGCCCTCGAAGATCCGGGAAGCACCCGCCGTCAGCGACGTCAGACCGGAGGCGACAGCCGCCAGCTGGTCGGCGCGGTCGCGCGGGAAGCCTTCGGACATCGCCAGCAGCAGGCCGTCCGCGGAGACCACGACGGTGTGGGACACACCAGGGGTGTTGTCCACGAAGTTGGTGATCAGCCAGTTCAGATTCTGTGCGGCCTGACTCATGGGGCTCAACTAGCGCTCCTGCTGGTGAGTGGGGCCGAGATGGAAACCGCCGGTCGACTGGCCGTTGTTGGCCTGCCGACCCTGCTGGATGCCCCGGCGGAGATTGGTCAGACGTCCGCGTACGTCATCGGGCGCACGCGAAACCTGGGGTCCGGACTGGTGATTCTCCTGCTGGGCGGTGCCCGGTACCAAATTGGCACGGGGAACCCGGCGAGGAAGTCCGGAGGTGGTGATCCCGCCCGCAGCGGGCTTCTTGACCCGCTCCGCCTGCCGTACGAGTTCGTCGTTGGGCGAGGGGCGCCAGGTGCTGGTGGCGCCGGTGTCGGTGTCACCACGCCGGGGCATGGGCGGAGCAGCTGCGGCGGACGGAGCCACCGGCGCCTGGGGCTCGGGAGCGGGCGGCTGCTGGCCACCCTGCTGCGGGCCGTGGAACCAGTTCGTCTCAAGGGTGTCGTACAGCGGGGTACGACCGTCCCCGGGACCGGCCGGCGGAAGCGCCTCGGGCTGCGGCTGCTGCGGCAGCGCCGGACGGCGCGGCATCTCACCAGCCGGTGAGGCCCCCGGACGCGGAGCACCGAAGTCGGCGTCCTCCCGGCCACGCTGCCGCGGCGCCGGCATCCCCTGGTTCTGCTGGGGGGCGCCGAAGTCGGGGCGTGCGAACTGGGCGGTACCTGCCGGGTCCTGGGACGCCTGCGGCGCCGAGAAGTCCGGACGGGCGAACTCCGCCGTGGCGCCGGGGCCCTGTTGCTGGTCCGACGAGTTGTACGGCTGGTTCGGCACCGCAGGCCGGGCGAACTGGCCGGTGGTGCCGGGCTCTTCGTGACCGCGCGGGGCGTCCAGGGGAGACTGGCGCTGCGCACCCTGCTCCTCGACACCCCAGCTCGTGCTCTGCGGACGCTGCGGCTGCGGGTTGCCCCCGGGCAGCTCGGCGCGCGGACCACCGGGCGGCGGCAGCTGGCGGCCGGTGCCGCCGGGCTGCTGGAAACCGCCCTGGTCGTTCTGGGCGTGCCTGGCCTGCTGCTGCGGCTGCCGGACGGGCGGGCCGCTCTGCTGGCCCTGCTGACCGAACTGGCCGCCCTGCTGCTGGCCGGGCCGGCTCTGTCCCGAGTGACCGAACAGATTGGGCTGACCCGAGTCCGTACGGCCGGGAGCCTCGCCCTGGCCACCGCGGGCGCCCATGCGGGCACCGCCGCCGAAGGGCGGCGCCTGGTTGGGCCGGCCCGCGTTCTGCGGACCGTTGTTCTGCATGGCGTTGTTGCCCTGCACGCCGTTGCTCTGCATGCCATTGCTCTGGGAGCCGGCAGCGGGCTGCGGCTGACGCGGGCCGCCGTCGCGCGAGGGCAGCGCGGCACGCGGACCGGAGCCCGCACCGACCTGCCCGCGCTGCGCACCGGCTCCGAGCGCGGCCGAGGAGCCCGCCGGGGGGCCGCCGAGACCGGGACGCGGGGCACTGCCCGGGGCACCACCGGCGAGAAGCCCGCCAGGAGCGCCCTGCTGCTGGCCCTGCTTGGACGGGGGCTGCTTGCCTCCGTGGGCGACGTCGACGGGAAGCATGACCAGCGCGGTCGTGCCGCCGGAGTCCGAGGGACGCAGCTGGATGCGGATGCCGTGTCGCAGGGACAGCCGGCCGACCACGAACAGACCCATGCGCCGGGAGACCGAGACATCCACGGTGGGCGGCGACGCGAGCCGCTCGTTGATCGCCGCGAGGTCTTCGGGGGAGAGGCCGATACCCGTGTCGTGGATCTCGACGAGCACGCGGCCGTCGGGCAGCGCGTGACCGGTGACCTTGACCTTCGTCTGCGGCGAGGAGAACGACGTGGCGTTCTCCAGCAGCTCCGCGAGCAGGTGCACGAGGTCGTTGACCACGCGGCCCGCGACCTCGGTGGCGGGCACCGCGGCCAGTTCGATGCGCTCGTACTGCTCCACCTCGGAGGCGGCGGCACGGAGCACGTCGACCAGCGGCACGGGGCGGGTCCACCGGCGGCCCGGCTCCTCGCCCGCGAGGACGAGGAGGTTTTCGCCGTTACGGCGCATACGGGTCGCGAGGTGGTCGAGCTTGAAGAGGGAGGACAGCTGGTCCGGGTCGGCCTCGCGCGACTCGAGCTCGGAGATGAGCGAGAGCTGGCGCTGGATGAGGCCCTGCGAACGCCGCGAGAGGTTGGTGAACATCGCGTTGACGTTGCCTCGCAGCAGCGCCTGTTCGGCGGCGAGCCGGACGGCCTCGCGGTGCACGTCGTCGAAGGCCGCGGCCACCTGGCCGATCTCGTCCCGGGAGTGCACACCGACGGACTCGACGGAGGTGTCGACGTCCTGCGGGTCCGTCTCCGAGAGCTGCTTGACGAGCTCGGGCAGCCGGTCCTGGGCGACTCGGGTCGCGGTGTCCTGCAGCCGCCGCAGCGAGCGGATCATCGACCGTGCGACGACGAACGCGCCGACCAGCGAGACCCCGAGGACGAGGAGGATGACCACACCGTTGAGGATGGCCTCGCGCTGGGACTCCTCACGGAGCTCGCGCGCCTTGCCCTCCATGTCGCTGAGGAGGGTCTCCTCGATGGTCTTCATGGCCTGGATCTTGGTGGAGCTCTGGTCGTACCAGTCCATGTACGAGCGGGACTTCTTGCCCGCCATGCCCGTCGGGCTCTCGAGAACCTGCTTCGCGTACATGTCCGCGGCGTTGATCTCGGGGTGGCCGTTGGTCAGGGACGCCGTCAGTTCGTCGGCGCTGTTGCCCGTGTTCTCGTACGTCGACTTGAACGAGGAGAGGGTCTGCGACTCCTTGCGGAGGGCGTTGCGGCCGAACTGCTGGTCGTTCTTGTCGAGGTTCGTCTTCTCGCTGTTGCCGCCGGGCAGTGCCGCCGCGATGACCGCCCGCTGGACCGAGGCGTACTCCTTGGAGGAGGAGAAGGCCGCCAGGGCCCGGGTCCGCTTGATCATCTCCGGGTTGTTGGTCGCCTGCGCCATGTCCTGCGAGAGACTCAGCAGCGAGGTGATCAACTGGCTGTACCGGTCGATCGTGTTGAGACTCGGAGCGCCCTTGGCGTACGCGTCCTCGCGGATGTCCCTGATCTGGCCGAGCTGCGTCGCGATCTGGTTGACGCTCGCGTGGATGCCGTCGAGGGCCTCGTCGCTGTCGGTGTTGCCGATCGCGTTGGTCGCCTCGAAGAAGGCGTCCTTCGAGCGGTCGGTCTTCTTCCGGGGCTCCGTGACCTTGAAGTCGGTGGGCTTCACGCCGTTGGACAGCGGGCCCGCGGACCTGTCGCGCTCCTCCTGGAGCGCCTGGGCGAGCGCGGTCGCCTGCTTGGTCATCTTGGTCAGCAGCTGCATGTGCTCCAGCTGCTGCATGTCGTTCATGGACTCGTTGATACGGAGTCCGCCCAGCGTGGTCGCCGCCACCACGGGAAGGGCGAGAAGCGAGACCAGACGCGTGCTGATGCGCCAGTTACGGAGCGCTATTCGTGAGCCGGTGTTGACCGGGCCGCGCGACTGGAACGCGCTGACCGGCTCCGCGCCGCTGCTCGTCGTCGGGCCCGATCGCTGTGCGCGGTCACCACTGTCACCGGCCGCGGCCTGCCCGGGGTTCTGGGCGTGCTGGGGCGAGGAACCGCGGTCGTTCCCGCCGCGCGGCTCCTGATCCGCCGGAGCTTTCCCTCGGCCCTGGCGGGCCTGGGGAGACCCCATGCCATCCCTCTTGAAACGTCCCTGCACTAGCGTCGCAACCTCTGGACCAGGCGTCCCTTCCGCGTGCGCGGGTCGGGACGGTGTCGGCGTCGTGGGGCGCTGGACGCGCCCCAAGGTGGTCGTGAGTGACCGGCGTTCTCCCCCTCCCGCCGCCACTCGGCGCTGCGTTGCGCCCTGCGCGCCGGCCTGAAACCCGCGGCGGTGCGTGGAATTCCAGCACAGTGCAGGATCTCCAACAAGGCCCCTGTACCGGCCTGTGACCTGGGTGACACGTTGTGATGAATGCGTAACAAGGTGTGGAGAGTGTTCACGGTCAAACCGGACGATTAGTGATGAGTCGCTTACGGGTAGGGGGTGCCCCAGTCGCGATGATCAGGAGCGGAATGGCGCATTCAGCTATGCAATGTCCGTTTCATGTCACGTGATCGACTGTCCGTGATGCGGTATTTGTCGGTAACTTCGTGAGCAAACTCACACGATGATCGCTGTCTCCCCGGGGCGTCGTGTGGGAATTGGATGTTTAGCCTGACCCTTTACAGGGATGGCGAATCCGACAAGCAGGCGCCCCTTCGGGTGGCGCCCAGACCGACAGGGCCCAGACGGCAGATGAAGACCACGATGATGTTCCGCAACATTGCCAACCCCCGGCGCACGACGCTGGCGCACCTCGAGGACGCCGAAGCGCTGCGGACGCCGGAGCGGCCGGAGCACTCGGTCGATCTGCCCACCCAGACGGCCAACCCCCGCCGCACCATCCTGATGGAAGCCCCGGTCGCGACCGGAGTCTGATCGGCGCTGCTGTCCCCCTCACCCGCGCCAGCGCCTCGCCCGGCGAGGTTTGCCCCGTCGCGGCGTCCGGCACGCACGCTCGCGGCGTTGGCCGAAAGTCCTAGTAGCTCCTCCCCCATAGCCTGAAGGGCACGGGAGGCGCCCCCTCCGAGGGCTTCCGTCCGCCTTGCGATCGCACGCACCGGACGCCGCTCCTTTCGGGGCAAACCTCGCCGGGCGAGGCGCTAGCCTGGAGCGTCAGTCTTCAGCCAGCCAGCAAGTGAGGGGCGACAGCTTCCCGTGCGCATCGCCAGGTTCTCCATCGACGGCAATGTCGCCTTCGGCGCCGTGGAGGGTGAAGGCACCGTTGAATCCGGTGACCTCGTCCTCGACATCATCAGGGGCATTCCGTACACCGACTTCGAGCTCTCCGGCACCAAGGTCCCGCTGAGCAAGGTCCGGCTGCTGCCTCCCGTGCTCCCCAACAAGGTCGTGGCCATCGGCCGCAACTACGCGGAACACGCCGCCGAGCTGGGCAACGAGGTCCCGGAGGTTCCGGTCGCTTTCTTCAAGCCCACCACTTCGGTGATCGGCTCGGGAGACGCCATCGAGTACCCCTCCTTCTCGAACGAACTGCACCACGAGGCCGAACTGGCCGTGGTCATCGGCCGCATGTGCCGCGAAGTCCCGCGTGAGCGCGTCAAGGACGTCATCTTCGGCTACACCTGCGCCAACGACGTGACCGCCCGTGACGCCCAGCAGCGCGAGAAGCAGTGGGCGCGGGCCAAGGGCTTCGACACCTCCTGCCCGCTCGGCCCCTGGGTGGAGACCGACCTCGACCCCACCGACCTCACCATTCAGGCGACGGTCAACGGCGAGCAGCGCCAGCTCGGCCGTACGAGCGACATGATCCGCTCCATCGAGGACCTGGTCGTCCACATCACGGAAGCGATGACGCTGCTCCCGGGCGACGTGATCCTCACCGGAACCCCCGCAGGGGTCGGACCCCTGCACGTCGGCGACGAGGTCGCCGTCACCATCGAAGGCATCGGCACTCTCACCAACAAGGTGATCAAGCGTGGTTAACGGACCTGTCCGCGTACGTTTCTGTCCCTCTCCGACCGGTAACCCCCACGTGGGCCTGGTCCGTACCGCCCTGTTCAACTGGGCGTTCGCCCGGCACAACAAGGGCACCCTGGTCTTCCGTATCGAGGACACCGACGCGGCCCGCGACTCCGAGGAGTCCTACGAGCAGCTCCTCGAGTCGATGCGCTGGCTCGGCTTCGACTGGGACGAGGGCCCCGAGGTCGGCGGCCCGCACGCCCCGTACCGCCAGTCGCAGCGCATGGACATCTACAAGGACGTCGCCGAGAAGCTTCTCGCCGCCGGTCACGCGTACCACTGCTACTGCACCACCGAGGAGCTCGACGCCCGGCGTGAAGCCGCCCGCGCCGCGGGCAAGCCCTCGGGCTACGACGGTCACTGCCGCGACCTGAGCGCCGAGCAGACCGCCGCGTACGAGGCCGAGGGCCGCGTCTCGATCGTCCGCTTCCGGATGCCCGACGAGGCGATCACCTTCACCGACCTGGTCCGCGGCGAGATCACCGTCCAGCCGGAGAACGTGCCGGACTACGGGATCGTCCGGGCCAACGGCGCCCCGCTCTACACGCTGGTCAACCCGGTCGACGACGCGCTGATGGAGATCACCCACGTCCTGCGCGGCGAGGACCTGCTCTCCTCCACCCCGCGGCAGATCGCCCTCTACAGGGCGCTCATCGAGCTGGGCGTCGCCAAGGAGATCCCGCTCTTCGGCCACCTCCCCTATGTCATGGGCGAGGGCAACAAGAAGCTCTCCAAGCGCGACCCGCAGGCCTCGCTCAACCTCTACCGCGAGCGTGGCTTCCTCCCCGAGGGTCTGCTCAACTACCTCTCGCTCCTCGGCTGGTCGATCGCCGAGGACCGCGACATCTTCGACATCGACGAGATGGTCGCCGCGTTCGACATCAAGGACGTCAACGCCAACCCGGCCCGCTTCGACCTGAAGAAGTGCGAGCACATCAACGCCGAGCACGTCCGCAGGCTCGACGTGAAGGCGTTCACCGAGGCGTGCGGCCCCTGGCTGAAGGCCCCGTTCGCGCCCTGGCGCCCCGAGGCGTTCGACGCGGAGCAGTTCGCGATCATCGCTCCGTACGCCCAGACCCGCGTGACCGTCCTCTCCGAGATCACGGCCAACGTCGACTTCCTCTTCCTCGACGAGCCGGCCGAGGACGAGGCGTCCTGGGCCAAGGCGATGAAGGAGGGTTCGAGCGACCTGCTCGTCACGGCCCGCGCCAAGCTGATCGCCGCCGAGTGGAACGCCGAGGCCCTCAAGGCCGCCGTCCTTGCGGCGGGCGAGGAGCACGGCCTGAAGCTCGGCAAGGCTCAGGCCCCGGTCCGTGTCGCCGTCACGGGCCGCACGGTCGGGCTGCCGCTCTTCGAGTCCCTGGAAATCCTGGGCCGTGAGAAGACCATCGCCCGCGTGGACGCGGCGCTGGCGAAGCTCGCCGCGTAGTACCCCCGTAACGGGCATGGGCCCGGACGAGCCGCACGGAGCGGCTTGTCCGGGCCCATGTGCGTGTAGGGGACGGTTAGAGTCGGCCCATGGCGATCAGAGCCGTCCTCTGGGACGTTGACGACACCCTCTTCGACTACGGGTCGGCAGCTGCCACCGGTCTCAGCAGGCATGTGGAGGCCGAAGGGCTGCCCGACGGCTACGCCTCCGCCCAGGACGCGGTGGACGCCTGGGAGGAACTCACCCAGCGGCACTGGGAGCGCTTCGCGGCGGGCCTCACCGACTGGGAGGGGCAGCGACGTGACCGGGCCAGGGATTTCCTCGGCCGTCCGCTCAGCGATGCCGAGGCCGACGAGTGGTTCGGCCGGCACATTCGCCACTACGAGTCGGCCTGGTCGCTCTTCCCGGACACCGTGCCGGCGCTGGACGCGCTGGCGACGGCGTACCGGCATGCCGTCCTGTCGAACTCCTCGCTGGAACACCAGCACCGCAAGCTGACCGTCCTCGGCGTACGGGACCGGTTCGAGTCGGTGCTCTGCGCGGCGGAGCTGGGCATCTCCAAGCCCGAGGCCGCGGCCTTCCACGCCGCCTGCGAGGCGCTCGCGCTGGCTCCGCACGAGGTGGCGTACGTGGGCAATGAACCCGACATCGACGCAGGTGGGGCCGTGGCGGCAGGGCTATTGGGGATCTGGCTGGATCGGGGAGGGCGCGGAGGGCGGCCGGATCTTGTCCGGATTACCGGCCTCGATCAGCTGCCTGGACTGCTGGCAGGCAATACCGTTCCTGTGATCAATGGCTGGGGTGCCTGATCGGGCATTCCTAGCAGCGTGAGCTGGATGGGAATGGCTCCCCGTACGGTGTTGGGAGCTGGACTCGGGTGCTTACCGGTCAGGGCCACTGCCGTCTTACATCGCCGATTGGGCGCGTTGCGGGGTGTCCGTTGCGGGGCTGTCCGGTCCTCGGTGCTCATGCCCGGGGCGCGTGATCCGGCTGTGGAGGCAGCTCTCCCGGTGCGATGCACAGCTCGCACGGCCCCAACCCCAGGTGGGGTGGAGGTTTGTCGGGTCACGCCTTCCCTGCGCCGGGCACGATGGCCCTGGGCACGTCGTCCCTGCACCACTGCGGCGGCGTGGTGCCCCGACGCGGTAATGGTTGCAGGTTGAGTGGTGCATTGGGTGCGGTGGTTGAGGGGGGTCTGCCAGTATCGGCGTCCCCACTGAGTGGTGTAGGCCGCGTCGACGGCAACGACGTGCAGTCCCGCGTGGTGGGCCATGCCGGCGAGCCGGTCGCGGAACTGGGCGGTGGGAATACCGGCGACAGTACGGCGGAACGCTTTGCCGCGTCTGCCGCGCCCCATGGTTTCGCGGCCTGCGTTCCGGGCGTCAGCGAAGTCCAGGTCTTCTACTACGACTGCAACGCACTTTTGCTCATGGGCGATGTGAATCAGCTCGCTGATGGCTGCTCGCAGGCGCCCGTCGCGGGTGGCTGCGGGAAGCCCCGCCAGGTGGAGAGGGATGACGATCGGCTTGTCGGTGGGGTTGCCGTGTCCGTCGAGGACGAAGCCGGCCAGGTGGTCGGCATTCAGGTCAACTCCGAGGACCCGCTTACCGACGATGAGGGACGCCACCTCTGGGACGGCGATTGGCGTGCTGGTTGTGGTGGCCCAAGAGGCATCGACGTACCACCTGCCTCGCCCGGCATCCCGATGGATGTCGTACCTGATGGAGGCGTTCGCTTCGGCTCGATCTCGCCACTCCCCCTGCCGGCGGGTGAACGTGGCGGGCGCGTCCAGCACGTACCGGCCCCGGGGCGCGTTCGCATATGTCTTCCGTAGTGGCGCGGGCAGGACCAGCGCGACCTGTCCCGTGCGCGGGTCGATACTGATTGTGTAATTTCCGAACGGGGCTCCCGACTCACCGTCGGCGGTGAGAAATGCCCGCCGGGCTCTCCAATCGTCCTGCCAGGCGACGGTCAGTGCTTCGTGGTCGGAATGGGTGAGCGGACGGGGCCCGGGTACGGTGTGGTGGAGGTGATGGCGTGAGTTGGCCAGGCGACGGCCGCCCCGGACTACCGACGGCCGCCCTGCGGCGATCTGCCGCCGGGTCTGCATCAGATCGGCCTTCAGCGCTTGCAGGCGCCTCTGCTTCGCGTGCCGCTCCGCTCCGTCCCGGTATCCACGCACCGTGCGCCGTCCCACTTGGACCCGCTCGCCGAACGGCACGGCGAGGCGTGCCTCGATAGCTCTGATGGCCCGGGCCCGTTGAGTGGCTTTGGCACGTAGGGAGCGCATTGCGAGCTGGTACTGGTCCTCACTTACCCGGGTAAGTGATCCCGCCCACCGGGACGAGCAATCGGGCGTCATCGCTTTCTTCCGGCCTGCGCGACCGTTGTCCCTCTTAAGTACGTTGCCCCGTGCGACCCGTGCGACCCGTGCGGCCAGGTCCTGACCCGCCAACGACCCCAGGTGTGCGCCAACGGCAGTCAGTACCACAGTGTCCCGCGCACTTACCCGCAGTCTGGTCCGTACCCGAGCACCGCCCGGAGCCGCCACCACGTACGGAGCCGCAAGCGGGCGGAACGGGCGCAGGTCACGTAGCTTCCCCCCTCTCGTCCGCTTCCCCGCCACTCCGTACTCACCCCACTCGTCATGTCGTGCGTAACCATCCAGGCCCACCGCCTGTCCACCTCAGCATCAGCCGTACTGCAGCTACTACCGGCCTGCATGCGGCGCATTCACTCCGACGTATGAACTCAAATCGAATGCATGTACGCATGTCGGGGTCTGCGTCAGGTGGAGTGCGGGTGGAATGATGTCTGCAGTGACCGGCGCTGGGCCGTTGCGCCAGGAGTGGTCGCTAACCCGTTTTGGAGCGCCGGACACCTTCGGGTAGTGTTCTTCCTGCGCCGCCCGAGCGGGACGAAAGATCCGGCAGGGAAGCGCAGACAGAAATGAAACCCCCCAAGGGGTTGCGTTTCAGTGGGCTATGGTGTAATTGGCAACACTACGGTTTCTGGTACCGTCATTCTAGGTTCGAGTCCTGGTAGCCCAGCGCAAGACTGAAGTAACAAGCCCCCGTTGTGTAGCGGCCTAGCACGCTGCCCTCTCACGGCAGTAGCGCCGGTTCGAATCCGGTCGGGGGTACAGATCCTTCCCGCGAGAACATCTGGGTCGCACCCACGTTCTTGATGCAGGATCGCTAGGGCCCCCGTTGTGTAGCGGCCTAGCACGCTGCCCTCTCACGGCAGTAGCGCCGGTTCGAATCCGGTCGGGGGTACTTGTAACACCATGGGCTATGGTGTAATTGGCAACACTACGGTTTCTGGTACCGTCATTCTAGGTTCGAGTCCTGGTAGCCCAGCGCAAGTCCGAAGTAACAAGCCCCCGTTGTGTAGCGGCCTAGCACGCTGCCCTCTCACGGCAGTAGCGCCGGTTCGAATCCGGTCGGGGGTACAACAGCTCGACAGGAAAAGGCCCTTCACTTCGGTGAGGGGCCTTTTCTTGTGACGGCCGTGACGAGCGCCGGCGGCTCAGAGACCGTTCCGCCGGGCCGATTCCTCGCTCTGTGCCAGACGTCGCAGCGACATCAGCAGCGGCTCGTAGAGCACGGCTGACGCGACCGCGTTCTCCACCTGCTCCGCCTCCGAGGCATAGCTCTCCATGACGTCGAAGTCGTGGACAGCGGCGTGCTCCTGAGGGCCCGTACGAATCGATCTACGCCGATATGCCGGTGTGCGGACTTGCTGCGGCGACCGGCGTGCTGCCGATCGAGGGGCGAGGCCGCCGTGCGGCGGACCGTCTCGCGCACCGCTCGTCCACGGAACGGCGAGGCTGAACGGAAAGACTGAGCGGAAGGGCTGAGGGGGGCCGCCACGGCGCTGGGGCGGCCTTCGGGCAGAAGGGGTGGAGCGGGTGTACGTCAGCCCGTACGGCGCAGGGCCTCGCTCAGCCGTGCTGCCGAGTCGATGACAGCCTGGGCGTGCATCCGGCCCGGGTGACGCGTCAGCCGCTCGATGGGCCCGGAGACCGATACGGCTGCGACCACCCGGTTCGAGGGTCCCCGCACCGGCGCCGAGACCGAGGCGACGCCCGGTTCCCGCTCGCCGATCGACTGGGCCCAGCCCCGGCGGCGTACGCCGGAGAGTGCCGTCGCCGTGAACCGGGCGCCCTGGAGGCCGCGGTGCAGGCGCTCCGGCTCCTCCCAGGCCATCAGGATCTGCGCGGACGAGCCGGCCTTCATGGTGAGCGTGGAGCCCACCGGCACGGTGTCCCGGAGTCCGGACAGCCGCTCCGCCGCTGCCACACAGATCCGCATGTCTCCCTGCCGGCGGTAGAGCTGCGCGCTCTCGCCGGTGATGTCGCGCAGATGCGTGAGTACCGGTCCCGCCGTCGCGAGGAGACGGTCCTCACCGGCCGCTGCCGCGAGTTCCGACAGCCGGGGGCCGAGAATGAAACGGCCCTGCATGTCCCTCGCCACCATGCGGTGGTGTTCCAGTGCCACGGCCAGTCGATGAGCCGTGGGTCGTGCGAGCCCGGTCGCCGCGACCAGCCCGGCGAGGGTGGCCGGACCGGACTCCAGGGCGCTCAATACCAGAGCTGCCTTGTCGAGAACGCCGACGCCGCTAGAGTTGTCCATACGACGATACTCGCGTCTCACTCTGTGAAACGCAAGTTCAATTTCCGGCGGAAGTTGCGAACCTGTACGGGCGGCCACACAACGGCCCGTAGCCACCGCCCCGCACGGGGGTCCGGACGGTGGAGCACCGAATCTCTAGTTGGGCCGGCGAAGACGCCGGCCGGAGGGAAAGCGATGGGTAGGACACTCGCGGAGAAGGTCTGGGACGACCATGTCGTCCGGCGCGCGGAGGGCGAGCCCGACCTTCTCTTCATCGATCTGCACCTGCTGCACGAGGTGACCAGCCCGCAGGCGTTCGACGGCCTCCGGCAGGCCGGACGCCCGGTGCGGCGTCTCGACCTCACCATCGCCACCGAGGACCACAACACCCCGACCATCGACATCGACAAGCCGATCGCCGACCCGGTCTCCCGCGCGCAGCTGGAGACCCTGCGCAAGAACTGCGCGGACTTCGGCGTCCGGCTGCACCCGCTGGGCGACGTCGAGCAGGGCGTCGTGCACGTGGTCGGCCCCCAGCTCGGTCTGACGCAGCCCGGCACCACCGTGGTCTGCGGCGACTCCCACACCTCCACGCACGGCGCGTTCGGCGCGCTCGCGTTCGGTATCGGCACCAGCCAGGTCGAGCACGTCCTGGCCACCCAGACGCTCCCGCTGGCCCGTCCGAAGACCATGGCGATCACCGTCGAGGGCGAACTGCCCGACAGTGTCACGGCCAAGGACCTGATCCTGGCGATCATCGCCCGGATCGGCACAGGCGGCGGTCAGGGCTACATCCTCGAATACCGCGGCTCCGCCATCGAGAAGCTCTCGATGGAGGCCCGGATGACCATCTGCAACATGTCGATCGAGGCCGGCGCCCGTGCGGGCATGATCGCCCCGGACCGTACGACCTTCGACTACCTCCAGGGCCGTGACCACGCTCCCGAGGGTGAGGACTGGGACGCGGCCGTCGCGTACTGGAAGACCCTGCGCACCGACGACGACGCCGTCTTCGACGCCGAGGTCGTCATCGAGGCCGCCGAACTGGCGCCGTTCGTCACCTGGGGCACCAACCCCGGCCAGGGCGCACCCCTGTCGGCCAGCGTCCCCGACCCTGCTTCGTACGAGGACGCCTCGGAGCGGCACGCCGCCGAAAGGGCCCTGGAGTACATGGGGTTGACCGCGGGGCAGCCGCTGCGCGACATCAAGGTCGACACCGTCTTCGTAGGTTCCTGCACCAACGGCCGTATCGAGGACCTGCGTAACGCGGCCTCGATCCTGGACGGCCGCAAAGTCGCCGACGGTGTACGGATGCTGGTCGTCCCGGGCTCCGTGCGCGTCGCCCTCCAGGCCGTCGAGGAGGGCCTGGACAAGGTCTTCACCGCCGCCGGCGCCGAATGGCGGCACGCGGGCTGTTCGATGTGTCTCGGTATGAACCCCGACCAGCTGGCCCCCGGCGAGCGCTCGGCGTCCACCTCGAACCGTAACTTCGAGGGCCGGCAGGGCAAGGGCGGCCGTACGCACCTGGTCTCCCCGCAGGTCGCCGCGGCCACCGCGGTGCTGGGCCATCTGGCCTCGCCCGCCGATCTGTCCGATGCCCTCACGTCCGCCGGAGTCCGATAGCCATGGAAGCATTCACCGCACACACCGGCCGGGCCGTCCCGCTGCGCCGCAGCAACGTCGACACCGACCAGATCATCCCCGCCCACTGGTTGAAGAAGGTCACCAGGGACGGCTTCGAGGACGGACTCTTCGAGGCGTGGCGCAAGGACGAGAACTTCGTCCTCAACCGCCCCGAGCGGGCAGGCGCCTCGGTCCTGGTGGCGGGCCCCGACTTCGGCACCGGTTCCTCGCGCGAACACGCCGTCTGGGCCCTGCAGAACTTCGGCTTCAAGACCGTCATCTCCTCCCGGTTCGCCGACATCTTCCGCGGCAACTCGCTGAAGAACGGTCTGTTGACCGTCGTGCTCGACCAGAAGGTCGTGGACGCGCTGTGGGAGCTGACGGAGGCCGATCCGACGGCCGAAATCACCGTGGACTTGGAGAAGCGCCAGGTTCTCGCGGAGGGCATCACGGCCGACTTCGAGCTCGACGAGAACGCCCGCTGGCGGCTCCTGAACGGCCTCGACGACATCAGCCTCACCCTTCAGAACGAAGCGGACATTGCGACTTATGAGGCGGCAAGGCCGACCCACAAGCCGCGTACAATTGACGTCTGAGCAGCGCTTTTCCAGGACTGCGCCCCCTGCCTTCGGCTAGGGGGCGCAGTCGCTTGTTGAGACCCCGTCGGGCGACAACTCGCCCCAGATGGCACAATCGGTGCATGGAACGCGACAGCCAACTCAGGCTCTATGGCCAAGTCGCCGACCGATTGAAGGAAGCGCACGCAACAGTGCGCGCACTGCAAGTCCCGGAGGGCGTACGGATGGCGCTGTCCCGGAAGCTGCTGGTCATCACGGCTGCGGCGAAGCACGATCTCCCAGATGCAGCAAGGCGTCTGGACCGGTTGATGAAGGACCTCGATGAGGGCCGATTCCCCGAAGGTGACTGACTCTGCGGAACTGCGCAGCAGTCGACTTCGTTGCGGCACTAGGGTGATTAGCCCGTTTCGTGTTTGATTTGCGGTATATATCTGCCTAACGTGCGAAAAAGCTTGAACACTTTCGTTCTGGCAATGTCTCCGAAGGGGAAGACGTGAACAAGGCGCAGCTCGTAGAAGCGATTGCCGACAAGGTCGGCGGCCGTCAGCAGGCCGCAGACGCTGTCGATGCGGTACTCGACGCGATCGTCCGCGCAGTTGTCGCAGGGGACCGTGTCTCGGTCACCGGCTTCGGCTCGTTCGAGAAGGTCGACCGCCCCGCCCGCTACGCCCGCAACCCGCAGACGGGTGAGCGCGTGCGGGTCAAGAAGACGTCCGTGCCCCGTTTCCGTGCGGGACAGGGCTTCAAGGACCTGGTGAGCGGCTCGAAGAAGCTCCCCAAGCACGATGTGGCCGTGAAGAAGGCGCCCAAGGGCAGCCTCTCGGGCGGTGCTTCCACCCGTACGACCACCAAGGCCGCGGCGAAGAAGGCCACCGCCAAGAAGGCCGTGGCGAAGAAGGCCACCGCCAAGAAGGCCGTGGCCGTGGCGAAGAAGACCACCGCCACCGCCAAGAAGACCACCGCGACGGCGAAGAAGGCCACCGCGACCGCCAAGAAGGCCGCCACCGCCAAGCAGGCGGCCGCTCCGGCGAAGAAGGCGACCCCGGCGAAGAAGGCCGCCGTCGCCAGCAAGACCGCGCCCGCCAAGAAGACCACGGCGAAGAAGGCGCCCGCGAAGAAGACCACGGCGCGCAAGACCACGGCCAAGAAGGCCACTGCACGCAAGAAGTGAGAACGGGCAGCGCTCGTTCCTCTCACACGCGCCGGGCCGGGCTCCCTCTGGGGAGCCCGGCCCGCGGGCTTTTCCGCAATCCGGAGCGACCGGCCGGAGTGATCAGAACGTCTGGAGCGTCACCAGGCTGATCCGCGGCGAGGCGCCCTCGCCGCTCATCTCGATCCGCACCCGCTGCCCCGGACGCAGCAGCCGCAGGCCGCCCGCGTCGAAGGCCGGGGCGTCGAAGTCCACCGGGGTGCCGTCGTCGAGAAGCACACTGCCGGTGCGGGTCTCGGAGTCGTACGTATACGCGGTCGCCTGCATGAACGGCAGCTTATCGGTCCCGCGCGGGACCGGCCGAGGCGCGCAGCCCCGCGGTGTGCGGGCCCACCCCGAGGGCCAGAGCCACCCGCAGATCCTCGCCGGTGTCCACGTCCCGGCGGACCGTGTCGATTCCGGACAGCGTAATTTCCGCGGCTCCCGAAGCCAGATGCCGGGCCCTCGAAGGACCACCGAAAGCCGGACACAATTCCACGCGGGGTGCCGCCGACAGAAATGTCGTGCCGATTCTCGCCGCATCCGTCACAAATGCACGGGGAAATGCGGCAGAAAAATCGAGCACCCGCGCCAATTCCTCGGGGCGCAGCGCGGGAAGATCCGCATTGAGTGCGGCCACCGCCGCACCGGTCCGCAGCGCCCGCACCGCACGCGCACCGTGCGACAGCGCCGCGTTGAGCCCGGCCGCCGGTGAGTCCGCCACGATGCGTGCCCCCAGTGCCGAAAGTGCCGCTCCGGCCACCGGATCGTCCGTGACGACCAACACATCCCGCACCGCCGGGCAGGCCAGTGCCGCGGCCACCGTGTCCTGGGCGAACGCCAGGGCCAGGCGGGGTCTCAGCAGTCCGCCCGCCGTCCGCCCCAGCCTGCTCTTGGCCCGCGCGAGCGGCTTCAGCGGGACGACCAGGGACCAGGACCCGGTCAGGTCGGTGTTCGTGGCCATCTCCCCCTCCGTACGCATTGCCACTTATTCTCGCCTGCCGGTGTGACAACCCGGAGGTCCGGCCGGGAAGGCGGGGCGTACGGTGTTCTCGACAGAGCAGGGGCCTGGGGCGAGACTTGACCGTCAGTAGCCAGGCAGCAGGTCAGGTCTTAGAGGAAGGTGTCCGAGTGTCCCGCCGCAGAATCGGCTTCTGGTACCGCCTGGCGGCGGTCATCGCAAAGCCGCCATTGGTGGTTCTGTTCAAGCGCGACTGGCGGGGAATGGAACACATTCCGGCCGATGGTGGATTCATCACCGCGGTCAACCACAACTCGTACCTGGACCCGCTTTCGTACGGACATTTCCAGTACAACACCGGCCGGGTGCCGCGGCTGCTCGCGAAGGCGGGACTGTTCAGTACCCCCTTTGTCGGAATGATGCTGCGAGGCACCGGCCAGATCCCCGTGTACCGCGAGACGACCAATGCGCTGGACGCTTTCCGCGCCGCCGTCGACGCGATCGAGCGGGGCGAATGCGTCGCGTTCTACCCCGAGGGCACGCTCACCCGCGACCCCGATATGTGGCCGATGGCCGGCAAGACCGGCGCCGCCCGGGTCGCGCTGATGACCAGGGCGCCGGTCATCCCCGTCGCCCAGTGGGGCGCCAACCTCGCGATGCCGCCGTACGCCACGGAGAACAAGTTCAGCTTCTTCCCCCGCAAGACCCTCCAGGTACAGGCCGGTCCGCCGGTGGACCTCGACCGGTTCTACGGCATGGAGCCCACGCCCGACGTGCTGCGCGAGGCGACCGAGGCCATCATGGCCGCGGTCACCGCACAGCTGGAGGTCGTACGGGGCGAGAAGGCACCCGCCGAGCTCTACGATCACCGCAAGGCCCGCGCTGAGCAACGGCGCAAGGCAGAGGGAAAGGGACCCACGTGACGCACCCCGCCAAGGCAGCCGTCTTCGGAACCGGCTCATGGGGTACGGCCTTCGGCATGATCCTCGCCGACGCAGGCTGCGACGTGACCCTCTGGGGCCGCCGCGCGGAGGTCGCCGAGGCCATCAACACGACCCGGACCAACCCGGACTATCTGCCGGGTATCGAACTCCCCGCCTCGGTCCGCGCCACCACCGACCCCGCGGAGGCCCTGCGCGGCGCCGACTTCGCCGTTCTCGTCGTGCCCTCGCAGACCCTGCGCGCCAACCTCGCCGACTGGGCCCCGCACATCGAACCCGGCACGGTGCTCGTCTCGATGATGAAGGGTGTCGAACTCGGCACCGCCAAGCTGATGAGCGAGGTCATCGCCGACGTCACCGGGGTCACCGCGGACCGCATCGCAGTCATCACCGGGCCCAACCTCGCCAAGGAGATCGCCGAGCGCCGCCCCGCCGCCGCCGTCGTCGCCTGCCAGGACGAATCGGTGGCCCAGCGCCTCCAGGCCGCCTGCCACACCCCGTACTTCCGCCCGTACACCAACACCGACGTGGTCGGCTGCGAGCTCGGCGGCGCCGTCAAGAACGTCATCGGCCTGGCCGTCGGCATCGCCGACGGCATGGGCCTCGGTGACAACGCCAAGGGCTCCCTCATCACCCGCGGCCTCGCCGAGACCACCCGCCTGGGCCTGGCCATGGGAGCCGACCCGCTCACCTTCTCCGGACTCGCGGGCCTCGGCGACCTGGTGGCGACCTGCTCGTCCCCGCTCTCGCGCAACCACACCTTCGGCACCAACCTCGGCCGCGGGATGACCCTCCAGGAGGCGATCGCCGCCACCCGGCAGACCGCCGAGGGCGTCAAGTCCTGTGAATCGGTGCTCGATCTGGCGCGCCGGCACGGAGTCGACATGCCCATCACGGAGACCGTCGTCGGCATCGTCCACGAAGGCAAGCCGCCGGTCGTCGCGCTCAAGGAGCTGATGGCGCGCAGCGCCAAGCCCGAGCGGCACTGATCCGTTCCCGACGCGCCTCCCGCACGCCCCGTGCCTGCACTCCCCGGCCGCGGGCCTGCAAGGTACGCTCATCGCGATATGAGCAGCGAGAACCTTCCCCAGAGCCCTGAGAGCCCCGAGAGCCCTGTGCGGGGCCGTAAGCCGCGGGTGGCCGTCGTGTTCGGCGGCCGCAGCTCCGAGCACGGCATCTCGGTCGTCACGGCCGGCGCCGTACTGAACGCCATCGACCGGACCAAGTACGACGTCCTGCCGATCGGCATCACGACGGACGGCCGCTGGGCGCTCACCGCAGACGATCCCGGACGCATGGCCATCGCGGACCGCAAGGTGCCGAACGTGGCGCAGCTCGCGGAGTCCGACGAAGGCGGTGTCGTGCTCTCCGTCGACCCCGGCAGCCGCGAAGTCGTCTACACCGAACCGGGCGCGGTCCCCAAGGCCCTCGGTGAGGTCGACGTCGTCTTCCCGATGCTGCACGGCCCCTACGGTGAGGACGGCACGCTCCAGGGGCTCCTGGAGCTCTCCGGCGTGCCCTACGTGGGCGCCGGTGTCCTGGCCTCCGCCGTCGGTCAGGACAAGGAGTACATGAAGCGGGTGTTCACCTCCTTCGGGCTGCCCGTCGGCCCGTACGAGGTGGTGCGCCCCCGCGAATGGGACAACGACCGTCCCACCGCCCGCAAGCGCATCGTGGACTTCGCCGCCGAGCACGGCTTCCCGCTCTTCATCAAGCCCGCCCGCGGCGGTTCCTCGATGGGCATCACGAAGGTCGACAACCTCTCGGGCCTCGACGAGGCGATCGAGGAGGCCCGCCGCCACGACCCCAAGTTCCTTGTGGAGTCGCTGCTGCGGGGCCGCGAGATCGAGTGCGGTGTGCTGGAGTTCGAGGACGGTCCGCGCGCCAGCGTGCCCGCCGAGATCCCCCCGGTCACCTCGCACGACTTCTACGACTTCGAGGCCAAGTACATCGACTCGGCGGCCGGGCTCGTGCCCGCCCCGCTCACCGAGGAGCAGACCGCGGAAGTCCAGCGGCTCGCCGTCGCCGCCTTCGAGGCCACCTCCTGCGAGGGCCTCGTGCGTGCCGACTTCTTCCTCACCGACGAGGGCGACTTCGTCATCAACGAGATCAACACGATGCCGGGCTTCACGCCGATCTCCATGTACCCGCGGATGTGGCAGGAGAGCGGCGTGGACTACCAGGAACTGGTGGACCGGCTGATCCAGGCGGCGCTGAACAGGCCCACGGGCCTGCGCTGACGTTCCTCCGCGCCCGTCGGGAAGACCCAGGGGCCTGCTACAGGCTCTTGGGGACCGTCTTCCCGACGGACGCGGCGAACTCGGCGAGCGGTGTGATGTCGTGGGCGAACTCCTCCGGGAGCGTCACCTCGACGTACGCCTTGCGGTACGTGGTGGTGAACCGCGGACCGGCGCCCTCCCGCTGCTCCAGCAGCCAGTTGACGCCGTCCGCGTCGACCGCGTCCGACTGGGCGTCCTCCATCTTCGAGGGCCGGGGAACGCCGCAGCGCAGTACGATCGCCCCGTCTCCCCATCCGGCCGTGAGGTCGGAGTCCGGCTCGGGATCGCTCCGGTCCATTCCGGCGACGGTCTTCGGCAGCTCCTTGTGCAGCGCCTCGCAGTACGCGGCGGCCTCCGAAGACGGCGTGGGAACCGTGATCGATGCCTGTGCGTCGCTGGAGGAGCAGCCCGCCGCGGCCATGACGAGCACGGCAGCGGAGGGGGCGAGGAAAAGCGCACGGGGGAGCCTGCGGCCGGAGTACGTCACCGGCCCAGCCTAGACGGGGGTCAGAGGTGGACGACCGGGCAGGTCAGTGTTCGTGTGATGCCGTCCACCTGCTGGACCTTGGCCACCACCATGCGGCCGAGCGCGTCGACGGTTTCGGCCTGTGCGCGCACGATCACGTCGTAGGGACCTGTGACGTCCTCTGCCTGAATGACTCCCGGGATCTTCGCGATGGTCTCGGCGACTGTCGACGCCTTGCCCACCTCTGTCTGAATAAGGATGTACGCCTGTACCACGGAACCTCCAGGGCGGCCACGAGGATCATGTGGGGGAAAGGGACGCCACGGTATCGCGTCGCCACGGGCCACGGGGAGACCCGGGGGCCGGATGACGCCCACAGTGTGGCGTACGGAAGACAGAAGTTGACGTATCTCTTGACGGTACCGACAGCAGTGACGGCACGCGACCGCAAGCCCACCGGTGCAGAAGGGGGACGGACATGCCAGTACGTCCCGGGGCGGACAGCCCCTGGCGGCCGACGGACCACGGCCGGGACCTCGGTCCGCTGAAGCAGCCCGGACAGGTGTCCGGTGCGATATATGAGAGGTGAGACTCGGTGAAGGGAACCGTGGGCGAGTTGGGGGAGTTCGGGCTCATCAGAGAGCTCACTTCCCGGCTCACCACCACCCCGGCGGTACGGCTGGGACCCGGCGACGACGCCGCGGTCGTAGCCGCTCCCGACCGCAGGGTCGTGGCCAGTAGCGACATCATGTTGGAGGGGCGGCACTTCCGCCGTGACTGGTCGACGGCGTACGACGTCGGCCGCAAGGCCGCCGCGCAGAATCTCGCCGACATCGCAGCCATGGGCGCCGTGCCCACCGCGCTGCTGCTCGGCCTGGTCGTGCCCGCCGAACTCCCGGTCACCTGGGCGGGCGAGCTGATGGACGGCATCCGTGACGAGTGCCAGGTCGCGGGAGCGGCGGTGGTCGGCGGCGACGTCGTCCGCGGCGACACCATCACCATCGCGATCACCGCTCTCGGCGATCTGCGCAACCACGAGCCCGTCACCCGGGCCGGCGCCAGGCCCGGCGACGTCGTCGCCGTCACCGGCTGGCTCGGCTGGTCCGCCGCCGGCTTCGCCGTGCTCTCCCGGGGCTTCCGTTCACCGCGCGCCTTCGTCGAGGCGCACCGGCGCCCCGAACCGCCGTACCACGCGGGCCCCGCGGCCGCCGGACTCGGCGCCACCGCCATGACGGACGTCAGCGACGGACTCGTGGCGGACCTCGGGCACATCGCCGAGTCCAGCAAGGTCCGCATCGACCTGCGCTCCGGACTCATCGACATCCCCTCGCAGATGTCCGACATCGGCCAGGCCGTCGGCGTCGACCCGTTGCAGTGGGTGCTGACCGGGGGAGAGGACCACGCCATCGTGGCGACCTTCCCGCCGGACGTGAAGCTCCCGGCGCGCTGGAAGGTGATCGGCGAGGTCCTCAACCCCTCGGCGCTGCCCCAGGTGACGGTCGACGGTGCGCCGTGGACCAGCAAGGGCGGCTGGGACCACTTCGGGGACATCGAGGACGCCCAGTAGATTGCCGCGTATGCCCCTACGCACCGCTGTACCGCCTCGTGTCCTCACCGTCGCCGGGTCCGACTCCGGCGGCGGTGCGGGCATCCAGGCCGATCTGAAGACGATGCTGGCCCTCGGCGTGCACGGCATGAGCGTGCTGACGGCCGTGACCGCGCAGAACTCCCTGGGTGTCCAGGGCGCCTGGGAACTTCCGGTGGAAGCCGTACGCGCCCAGTACCGCAGCGTCGTCGACGACATCGGGGTCCAGGCCGTCAAGACCGGCATGCTCTCCTCGGCCGCCCTCGTCGAGACGGTCGCCGCACTCCTCGCGGACACGGACGCCCCCGTCGTCGTCGACCCGGTCGGCGTCTCCAAGCACGGTGATCCGCTGCTGGCCGCCGAGGCACTGGATTCCGTACGGACGAAGCTGCTGCCCGTCGCCACCGTGGCCACCCCGAACCTGGACGAGGTGGCGCAGCTCACCGGTATCGCCGTCACCGACGAGCCCGGGATGAGGCGGGCCGCCGCCGGGATACTGGCCCACGGGCCGCGCTGGGTGGTGATCAAGGGCGGTCATCTGCCGGGTGAGGCCGTGGACCTGCTCACGGACGGCGACGAGGAGCACTGGCTGCGCGCACCCAGGCACGACAACCGGCACACGCACGGCACGGGCTGCACCCTCGCCTCCGCCATCGCGTCCGGTCTGGCACGGGGCGAGGACGTACCGACGGCCGTCCGGGCCGCGAAGGAGTACGTCACCGGGGCGATCGCGGCAGGCTTCCCGCTCGGCGGCGGGATAGGACCCGTCGACCACGGCTGGCTGACGCGTACCTCGCACTGACCGGGCCCCGCAGGGCCCCTGGGCACAGCAAAAAGCCGGTCCACCGAGGTGGACCGGCTTTTTGGGCAACCGGTAAGGCTGCGCTACGACGAGACGTCAGCGCGCGACCTTGCCGGCCTTGATGCACGAGGTGCAGACGTTGAGCCGCTTCGGCGTCCGCCCGACCACGGCACGCACGCGCTGGATGTTGGGATTCCAGCGACGAGACGTACGGCGGTGCGAGTGCGAAATGCTGTTGCCGAAGCTCGGCCCCTTGCCGCAAACGTCGCAGTTGGCAGCCACGGGTCACTCCAAAGACTTCAGATGCACTTACAGTGAATTCCGGCGCGCCGGATTCATTTGACTGAAGTGGCGGTACCGGAGGGAATGGCCCGACTCTCATCGGGCAACCGAAGCAGCATACAACGGCTGCGTCGGAGATACGAAACTACCATGTCTCACCCGGTCGCCCGCCCCGCCCCTGTCCCCGCCGGAGCCACGGCCCCCGGGCTACTCTGCGGTGCAACCCGCCGCCGACGGCCGCTTCAAGGAGGACCATCAGGTGCCGCAGCTCCCCGACGATCTGGACGCCGTCGCGGTGCGCACCTGGTGCTCACTGGCGCTGGAGGCCCTGGGCCGGGAGCGCGAGGAGATCGACGCGATCAATGTGTATCCCGTCGCCGACGGGGACACCGGAACCAACCTCTATCTGACCGTGGAGTCCGCGGCAGCGGCCGTGGAAGCGGTGTTCGCCGCCCACGAGACCGGTTCCTCCGTGGCCGGCCGGGCCGATGCCATACGGGCCATGGCGCACGGCGCACTCATCGGTGCCCGGGGGAACTCCGGCACCATCCTGTCGCAGTTGCTGCGCGGCATGGCCGGGGTACTGGCCGACGGCGGTGACGCGGACCACCTGCGAGCGGCCCTGACCAGGGCGGCGGCGGCGGCACGACAGGCCGTCGCCCACCCCGTCGAGGGCACGGTGCTGACTGTGGCCACCGCGGCGGCCGAAGCGGCGGAACGCACCGACGGGGGCCTCACGGCCGTGGTGGGAGCCGCCTACGAAAGCGCGCGCACCGCGCTCGCCGCCACCCCCGGCCAGCTCGCCGTCCTCGGACGGGCGGGCGTCGTGGACGCGGGCGGGCGGGGCCTGGTGGCCGTACTCGGAGCGCTGCTGGAAACCGTCTCGGGGCAGGCACCGGCGCGGACGTCGTGGGCCGTGCCCGATGTGCTGCCCAGGCCGGCGGACGACTGCGCCGCGGCCGGTGCGGACGGACCGGCCTTCGAGGTGATCTACCTGCTGGAGGCCCGCGACGAGGCCGTCGACCGGCTGCGGACCCGGCTGGACGGGCTCGGCGACTCACTCGTCGTGGTGGGCGGCGACGGACTGTGGAACGTCCACGTCCATGTCGACGACGCAGGCGCCGCGGTGGAGGCCGGGGTCGAGGCCGGCAGGCCGTACCGCATCCGCATCACCCACTTCGGCGCCGACCGGGTCCACGCCCACGCCGAGCCCGCCCAGCGCGCGGTCGTCGTCGTGGTCCCGGGCGACGGGCTCGCGGGGCTGTGTACGGAGGCGGGGGCGACCACCGTGCTCGCGCGCCCCGGAGAGCCGCCCGCCAGCGGCGAACTGGTCGACGCGATCCGCCGGGCCCACGCCCGCGAAGTGGTCCTCCTCCCCAACGACGCGACGCTGCGCCACACCGCCGGGGCCGCAGCCGAGCAGGCCCGCGCCGAAGGTGTCCGGGTCGCCCTGATCCCCACGCGCGCCGCCGTCCAGGGCCTCGCCGCGCTCGCCGTCCACGAACCGGACCGCGGCTTCGACGAGGACGTGGTGGCGATGACCGCCGCCGCCGGAGCCACCCGGTACGCCGAACTGGCCGTCGCCGAGCGGCAGTCGTGGACCATGGCGGGCATCTGCCAGGCCGGTGACATCCTCGGCCTGATCGACGGGGACGTCGCCGTCATCGGAGCCGACGTGCCCGCGACGGCCCGCACCGTCCTGGACCGGATGCTGTCGGCCGGCGGCGAACTCGTCACGCTGGTCCTGGGCGAGGACGTACCGGACACGCTGGCCGACGCGCTGGCGGAGCACGTACGCGAGGGGTATCTGGCCGTGGACACGGTGGTCTACCGGGGCGGCCACCAGGTGGCACCCCTGCTGATCGGCGTCGAGTAGGGGCGCGGGGGCCCGCCACAGGGCGCCCGCCGGACATTTGTCAGTGGCGTGGTGTGCAATGGATCGCGTGTCTTCGTTCGATGAACCCCTGAAGAAGCTGCTCGGCGGAGCCACCGCGAAGGTGATGGCCGAACACCTCGACCTGCACACGGTCGGTGATCTGCTCCATCACTACCCGCGGCGGTACGAGGAGCGCGGCCAGCTCACGGCGCTGTCCGACCTCCCGCTGGACGAGCACGTGACCGTCGTCGCGCAGGTCGCCGACGCGCGGATCATGGTGTTCAACAACGGCAGGGGCAAGCGCCTCGAGGTGACCCTCACCGACGGCAGCGGCCGGCTCCAACTGGTCTTCTTCGGCCACGGAGTCCACAAGCCGCACAAGGAACTGCTGCCCGGCCGGCGGGCGATGTTCGCGGGCAAGGTCTCCGTGTTCAACCGGAAGATGCAGCTCGCGCACCCCACGTACCAACTTCTGGACGCCGGGGCCGCCGAGGGCACGGCCGAGGCCACCGAGGCGGTCGACGCCTTCGCAGGGAAGCTGCTGCCGATCTATCCGGCCTGCAAACAGCTCGACTCCTGGCGGATCGCCAAGGCCGTCGACGCGGTGCTGCCCAGCGCCCAGGACGCCGTCGACCCGCTGCCGCCCGCCCTGCGCGAGGGGCGCGGCTTCGCGACACTGCCCGAGGCACTGCTCAAGATCCACCGCCCGCAGACCAGGGCCGACATCGCGGATGCCAGGGACCGGCTGAAGTGGGACGAGGCATTCGTCCTCCAGGTCGCACTGGCCCGCCGACGCTACGCCGACACCCAACTCCCCGCCGTGGCCCGCAGATCCGTACCGGACGGCCTGCTCGACGCCTTCGACGCGAAACTGCCGTTCACCCTCACCCAGGGCCAGGAGAAGGTCTCCAAGGAGATCTTCGACGACCTGGCGACCGAACACCCGATGCACCGCCTCCTCCAGGGCGAGGTCGGCTCGGGCAAGACAATGGTCGCCCTGCGCGCCATGCTCGGCGTCGTCGACGCGGGTGGGCAGGCCGCCATGCTCGCGCCCACCGAAGTCCTCGCCCAGCAGCACCACCGCTCCATTACCGAGATGATGGGCGAGCTCGCCGAGGGCGGCATGCTCGGGGGCTCGGACCTGGGCACCAAGGTCGTGCTGCTCACCGGGTCCATGGGCGTCCCGGCCCGCCGGCAGGCGCTGCTCGACCTGGTCACCGGCGAGGCCGGGATCGTGATCGGCACCCATGCGCTGATCGAGGACAAGGTGCAGTTCCACGACCTGGGCCTCGTCGTCGTCGACGAGCAGCACCGCTTCGGTGTGGAGCAGCGCGACGCCCTGCGCTCGAAGGGCAAGCAGCCGCCCCATCTGCTGGTCATGACCGCCACCCCCATTCCCCGTACGGTCGCGATGACGGTCTTCGGCGATCTGGAGACCTCCGTACTTGACCAGCTCCCGGCGGGCCGTTCGCCGATCGCCAGCCATGTCGTCCCCGCCAAGGACAAGCCGCACTTCCTGAGCCGCGCCTGGGAACGGGTCCGTGAGGAAGTGGAGAACGGCCACCAGGCGTACGTCGTCTGTCCCCGCATCGGTGACGACGCCGACGAGGCCGCTGAGAAGAAGAGGGAGAAGGGGAAGGGTGCCAAGGGCGCGGCCCCGGAGGACGACGGCGAGAAGCGCCCCCCTCTCGCCGTGCTGGAGATCGCCGAGGAGCTGCGCAAGGGCGCGCTCGCGGGGCTCCGTACCGAGGTGCTGCACGGCAGGATGCACCCCGACGACAAGGACGACGTGATGCGCCGCTTCGCCGCGGGGCAGGTCGACGTCCTGGTCGCCACGACCGTCATCGAGGTCGGTGTGAACGTCCCCAACGCCACCGCGATGGTGATCATGGACGCGGACCGCTTCGGCGTATCCCAGCTGCACCAGCTGCGCGGCCGTGTCGGACGTGGCTCGGCGCCCGGCCTCTGTCTGCTGGTCAGCGAGGCCCATGAGGCGAGCCCCGCCCGGGCCCGGCTCTCCGCGGTCGCCGCCACCCTCGACGGCTTCGAGCTCTCCCGGATCGACCTGGAGCAGCGCCGCGAGGGCGATGTTCTCGGCCAGGCCCAGTCCGGCGTCCGCTCCTCCCTGCGGGTGCTCAGCGTCATCGACGACGAAGAGGTCATCGCCGCCGCCCGCGAGGAGGCCGCCGTCGTCGTCGCTGCCGACCCCACGCTGGAGCATCTGCCGGAGCTGCGTACGGCTCTGGACGCGCTCCTGGACAAGGAGCGTGAGGAGTATCTCGACAAGGGGTGACCGGGACCCGATCGGCCCGGACGCCATATCGTGGGTGTACGACACGCGTACCGACCTGTGTGCCACCCGCGACCCTAGGACCAGACACCCATGACCCGCGTGATCGCCGGCTCGGCCGGCGGACGCCGCCTGGCCGTCCCGCCCGGCACCGGCACCCGCCCCACGTCCGACCGGGCGCGCGAGGGCCTGTTCTCCACCTGGGAAGCGCTCCTCGGCACCCTGGTGGGCATCCGCATCGCGGATCTGTACGCGGGTTCCGGTGCCGTCGGCCTCGAGGCGCTCTCCCGGGGCGGCGTCCACGCCCTGCTCGTCGAGGCCGATGCCCGGGCCGTCCGCGTCGTGCGCGACAACGTCCGCACGCTCGGTCTGCCCGGCGCCGAGGTCCGGGCCGGCAAAGCCGAACAGATCGTGACAGGACCGGCGCCCGGCGAGCCCTACGACGTGGTGTTCCTGGACCCGCCGTACGCCGTCACGGACGTCGATCTTGGCGAGATACTGCTCACACTCCGTGCTCAGGGCTGGCTCACCGGCGATGCGCTCGTCACCGTGGAGCGCAGCACCAGAGGCGGAGAATTCAACTGGCCCAAGGGATTCGAGCCACTGCGGGCCCGTCGCTACGGCGAGGGAACGCTTTGGTACGGTCGCGCCGCCTCTACGTGCGAAGACGCACGATGACCGGACCGGAGAGCGAGGGAATCAAGTTGCGCCGCGCCGTTTGTCCGGGGTCGTTCGACCCCATCACCAATGGACATCTCGACATCATTGGCCGTGCCTCGAAGCTGTACGACGTCGTACACGTCGCGGTGATGATCAACCAGTCCAAGAAGGGACTGTTCACGGTGGAGGAGCGGATCGAGCTGATCCGCGACGTCACTGCCGACTTCGGCAACGTCGAGGTCGAGTCCTTCCACGGCCTCCTGGTCGACTTCTGCAAGCAGCGCGACATCCCGGCGATCGTGAAGGGCCTGCGGGCCGTCAGCGACTTCGACTACGAGCTCCAGATGGCCCAGATGAACAACGGGCTCTCCGGCGTCGAGACGCTCTTCGTGCCGACCAACCCCACGTACAGCTTCCTGTCGTCCTCCCTGGTCAAGGAAGTGGCGACCTGGGGCGGCGACGTCTCCCACCTGCTGCCGCCCAGGGTCCACGAGGCCCTTACGGAGCGTCTGGGCCAGAAGTGAAGCGCTGACCGTCCGTCACCAGGTGTCGGACGGGAGCCGACTGGCCTTACAGTCGTCCCGTCCGTCTCCAACAGCAGCAGAGAGTGGCGAGCACACGGTGGACGTGCAGAAGAAGCTCGACGAGATCGTCGAAGCGGTAGGGAACGCCCGGTCCATGCCCATGTCGGCGTCTTGCGTGGTCAACCGCGCCGAGCTGCTCGCCATGCTCGAAGAGGTACGGGAGGCCCTGCCCGGCTCCCTCGCCCACGCCCAGGAGCTCATCGGCGGACGCGAGCAGCTGGTCGAGCAGGCCCGCCAGGAGGCCGAGCGGATCATCGAGTCCGCCCACGCCCAGCGAGGCTCGCTGATCTCGGACACGGAGATCGCCCGCCGGTCCCAGGACGAGGCCGACCGCATCCTTTCGGAGGCCCGAAAGGACGCCGAAGAGGTCAGGGCCGAGGCCGACGAGTACGTCGACAGCAAGCTCGCCAACTTCGAGGTCGTCCTCACCAAGACCATCGGCTCCGTCGACCGGGGCCGCGAGAAGCTCCTCGGCCGTGGCCAGGGCTACGACGGTCAGGGCTACGAAGGCCAGGGCTACGAGGACCCGGACTTCGCCGAGGCGCCGGAACGCAGCGCCGACCCGGAGACGCTCCAGCGGCGGGCCGACGAGTACGTCGACACCAAGCTCGGCGCCTTCGAGGCCGTACTCGCCAAGACCCTGGAAGCGGTCGGCCGCGGGCGGCAGAAGCTGCACGGCCGGGTCGCCACCGACGACCTCGGGGCGCACATGGCCGCCCAGGACGCGGCGGGCAGCCAGGGGCACACCAGCGACGAGGACCACTGGGCCGGCCTGGCCGAGCTCTCCACGCCGGAGCCCGTGCCCCAGCAGCCCCACTTCCCGGCCCAGGCACAGGACTTCCCGGTCCTGGCACAGCCGGATTTCCCGGTCCAGGCGCAGCCGGAGCCGCAGTACGCGCAGTACGGGTATCAGGACCAGCCCGTCCAGCAGGACGCCTACGGCTACCAGCAGCAGCCCGACCCGTACGCCGCCTACGCGCAACAGGGCTACGACCCGAACCAGGGGCAGGCCCAGCAGCAGGAGTACGGCTGGCCGCAGCAGCCGGCCCAGCCCCCGGCGCAGCAGGGTGAGAGCGCGCTCGACGAGACCAGCCTCTTCGACACCAGCATGATCGATCTGGAGCAGCTGCGCCGCTACGAACAGGGGCGCTGACCGGACCGGGCCGGAGCGGCCGGGACCCGATTGGGTGCTGGGCGGTGCGTCCAGTATCCTGGCTATTCGGTCGCGCCTATGTCCGCGATCCCGGCTGCCCGCTTCTCCATCGAAGCCGGGACAGCCTTCCCCGGAGCAGCGCGATGCACATGATCTCGAAAGCAGGAAAAGCCCTGAACGGCCACCTCGACCACCGCAACCCTCTCGTGTTCGATACGCGTGAGCTGGGTCGGCGTCCTGGTGCCCTCAAGCGGCTGACCCGCTCGGTGGAGGCACCCAAGGATCTGGGTATCGACGGAGTCATCGGTGTGCCGGAAGGCGCACCCCTGGCGCTGAACCTCCGCATGGAGTCGGTCATGGAAGGGGTGCTTGTCACAGGCACCGCCCGTGCGACGGCCGAAGCGGAGTGCGTAAGGTGTCTGGAGCCGCTGAGCCGAGAGGTTTCGGCGGACTTCCAGGAGATGTTCTCGTACCCTGACGCCGATGACCGGGGCCGCAGCAGGACTGCGGAGCCGGTCGACGACGCCGAGGACGACGAGGACAGGTTCTTCCTCGAGGACGGCTTGTTCGACCTCGAGTCAGTGCTGCGTGACGCGGTGGTGCTTGCACTTCCGCTGCAGCCGGTGTGCAAGGAGACCTGTGCCGGTCTGTGTTCCGAATGCGGAATCAGGCTGGACGAGAATCCTGGCCACCACCACGATGCCGTCGACGTTCGTTGGGCGGCACTGCAAGGACTCGCCGAGACCGTTCAGGACGGCGAGAAGGACAACATGGGCGGCGCCGAAGCAGGCGTCGACGAGAAGCAGGAGAAGTAGCCGTGGCTGTTCCGAAGCGGAAGATGTCGCGCAGCAACACGCGCCACCGCCGGTCGCAGTGGAAGGCTGCGGTCCCCACCCTGGTTTCGTGCGAGCGTTGCCAGGAGCCGAAGCTCCAGCACATTGCGTGCCCGAGCTGCGGCACTTACAACAAGCGCCAGGTCCTCGAGGTCTGAGCGGCTGGTGAGAGGCACGATGTCTGAGTTGTCCAGCGCCAAGAAGCAGGCAGACAACGTCAACACAGCCTCGTCCCACACGCTTCTGGAAGGGCGGCTCGGGTATCACCTCGAGTCCGCCCTTCTGGTGCGTGCGCTGACCCACCGTTCGTACGCATACGAGAACGGCGGTCTGCCCACCAACGAGCGTCTCGAATTCCTCGGGGATTCGGTGCTCGGCCTGGTGGTCACGGACACGCTGTACCGCACCCACCCCGACCTGCCCGAAGGCCAGCTGGCCAAGTTGCGGGCCGCGGTGGTCAACTCACGTGCACTTGCGGAAGTGGGCCGTGGCCTCGAACTCGGCTCCTTCATCCGGCTCGGCCGCGGTGAAGAGGGTACGGGTGGCCGGGACAAGGCTTCCATCCTCGCCGACACACTGGAAGCAGTGATCGGCGCCGTCTATCTCGACCAGGGCCTCGGCGTGGCCTCGGAGCTGGTTCACCGGCTCTTCGACCCGCTGATCGACAGGTCCTCCAACCTCGGCGCCGGCCTGGACTGGAAAACCAGCCTCCAGGAGCTCACCGCGAGCGAGAGCCTCGGGGTTCCCGAGTATCTCGTCACGGAGACCGGCCCGGATCACGAGAAGACCTTTACTGCTGCTGCTCGCGTCGGTGGTGTCTCGTACGGCACCGGCACCGGCCGTAGCAAGAAGGAAGCGGAGCAACAGGCGGCGGAGTCCGCCTGGCGCGAGATCAGCGCCGACGCGGAAGCGCGACAGGCAGCGGCCAAGGCCGCCGCCGACGCAGGGGACGCCGTCACCCCTGCCGAACCGTCGCAGCCGAACACGGACGTCGCTCCGGCCTGAATCATGAGAAAGCCCCTCGGTGCCTGGTGCACCGGGGGGTTTTCCCTGTCCCGCACCGCCCAGTTCTCCCGAGGAGCGTCACCGTGCCCGAGCTGCCCGAGGTCGAAGTCGTACGGCGGGGTCTGGAGCGCTGGGTCACCGGGCGCACCGTCGGTGCGGTGGAGGTCCTGCATCCGCGTGCGGTCCGCCGGCACCTGGCGGGCGGGCCCGACTTCGC
The DNA here is from genome assembly GCF_042670885.1 of Streptomyces sp. NPDC057136. Taxonomy (NCBI): domain Bacteria; kingdom Bacillati; phylum Actinomycetota; class Actinomycetes; order Kitasatosporales; family Streptomycetaceae; genus Streptomyces; species Streptomyces sp. NPDC057136. The sequence goes on along the minus strand of NZ_JBHUUV010000022.1, from coordinate 82,498 downwards.
GGCGCGGCTGCACGGCATCCGCTTCGGCGCGGCCATGCGTCGCGGTAAATACCTCTGGGTGCCGCTCGACGACATGACGTTCTCGCTCCTGGGCCACCTGGGGATGAGCGGCCAGCTGCTCGTACAGCCGCAGGACGCACCCGACGAGAAGCATCTGCGGATCAGGATCGTCTTCGACGACGCCCTCGGCACCGAGCTGCGCTTCGTCGACCAGCGGACTTTCGGCGGGCTCTCGCTCCACGAGAACACTCCGGACGGGCTGCCCGACACCATCGCCCACATTGCCCGCGACCCGCTCGACCCGGCCTTCGACGACGCGGCGTTCCACACGGCCCTGCGCTTGCGCCGCACCACGGTCAAACGCGCCCTGCTCGACCAGACGCTGATCAGCGGCGTCGGCAACATCTACGCGGACGAGTCCCTGTGGCGGTCCCGGCTGCACTACGAGCGGCCCACCGCGACGCTCACCCGCCCCGCGACGACCGCCCTGCTCGGGCACGTCCGGGACGTCATGAACGAGGCGCTCGCCCAGGGCGGCACCAGCTTCGACAGCCTCTACGTGAACGTGAACGGCGAGTCCGGCTACTTCGACCGGTCACTGGACGCGTACGGACGTGAGGGCGAACCGTGCCACCGCTGCGGTACACCGATCCGCCGCCGCGCCTGGATGAACCGCTCCAGCTACTACTGCCCGCGCTGTCAGCGGCCGCCGCGCGCTCAGAGCGTGTCGTAGCGCCCGGCGTTCGTCTCAGGCGTCGCGTACGTACGCCGTCGGAGTGTGGCCGTTCTGCGCTTGATGGGCTCGTTCGGCCATCATTCTCGCGAGCGTTTCGAGCCGGGATGTGGCGAACGCCTGCTCGTCGGCGTCCGTGGATCGTTACGCTCCTGGGCGTCCAGATCGGTCTTTGCATCGATGGTGTGGAAGAACGTGCTCGCGGAGTCCGCGCTGATGAACCCGACGACGCTGATGGAGAGGTCCACGCCTGAATCCGGGTCGCCCATCACGTAGTCGACGGTCTCGGAGGAGACCAGACCAGCACCCTGCGTTCTCGGATTGGTTGTGGGTGGCTCTGTCCGAGTCCAATCGGCCGGCATGCTGCCCGGGCCGGGCCCGGGCCGGGAAGTATCTCCCAAGGACAGACGGGAACTCAGCGTGTGAGATCAAGGCCTCATTCTCACAAGAACCCCGGCCTCCAGGGTGCGAACAGCTCACTCGGTGCGGTACGTGCGGGTCGTGCGAAGCCCCTGACCCGGCGCCGACTTCTCAGAAGCCGAAGTCCTGCGTCCACCAGGGGCCGCCGGAGCCGAAGTGGACGCCGACGCCGAGGGTCTTGTAGTCGCAGTTGAGAATGTTTGCTCGGTGGCCGTCGCTGTTCATCCAGCCGTCCATCACGGCCTGGGCGTCGGTCTGGCCGCGGGCGATGTTCTCGCCGCCGAGCCCCAGCACGCCCGCCTTCGTCGCCCGGTCCCACGGGCTCGCCCCGTCGGCGTCGGTGTGCGAGAAGAAGCCGCGAGCGGCCATGTCCTCGCTGAAGTTCTGGGCGAGGGACGTCAGGCCGCGGGACGTGGCGACCGGGCTGCAGCCGGCCTTCGCGCGTTCCTGGTTGACGAGGGAGAGCACGGCGGTGCGGGCGGACTCGGTCGCGTCGGTGTCCGGGGCCGGGGGCTTCGGGGCCGGGGCGGCGGACGAGGTCTTCGGCGCGGCCGGGGCGGCGGACGAGGTCTTCGGCGCGGCCGGAGTCTTCGTGGCCGGTGCGGCGCTCGTCTTCGTCTCGGTCTTCTTCGTGGGCGCCTTTGTCGACTGCTTCGACTTCTCCGCGGTCTTCGAAGGGGTCGCGGCCGGCTTCGTGGGCTCGGCGGACTTCGAAGAAGCCGAGGTGGAGGGGGCCGCGGGGCGCTCACTGGAGCGGCTCGTCCCGGTGGACGCCGAGGCGCGGTCGGTCGGTGAGGCCGTCGTGCCGCCCTGCGTCAGCAGGTCGGGAGCGCCGCCCGAGCGGATCTGGTCCGCCGAGGAGGTGCCCCGTACGTCGAAGGAGTCACCGCCGGGCAGCAGACCGGAGGTGACGGCGACCGCACCGACGGCCATGGCCGCGGAGACGCCGAGGAGACCCGTGCGTACGGGTATCGAGGCCCGCTTCTTGCCGTGGCGTCCCATGCGTTGTGCCTTTCCTGTGCTCCGGGCGCCCTCGCGGCGTCACCGTGACTCTCAGAAGCCTCACCCGTTCGGGTGAGGCTATTGCGACCGGACTGTACGCCATGGAGTAAAGGGGTGACGTGCTCCGTGAGCAATTGGGCGGTTAGCGTTCGGGTATGAACGAAGATGCACGACTCGTTGCTTGGGTACGCGGCCGAGTACAGCAAGTAGGGTTCCGCTGGTTCACCAGGGCAAACGCTTTGGAGATCGGCGGCCTCCGCGGCTTCGCGCTCAATCTCGATGACGGCAGGGTGCAGGTGGTGGCCGAGGGGCCACGTGAGAATTGCCACCGACTACTGGACTGGCTCCGCTCCGACGACACACCCGGCCACGTGGACGGAGTGACTGAGATCTGGGACACCCCGCGCGGTGGATATGAGGGATTCGCAATCCGTTGAACGGGAGTCGGGGACCCTGCTCCGTTCCGCTCCGTATTCGAGGCGCGGCGAGGCGTGACCGGAGCCCCTCTCGGGGTGGTGCACCCGAAATGACCTGCGAATTGATGGGTCGGCCGATGACGGTTGCGAAGATCGGTCCGGCATGCCAGGCTGCGGCGGTAACGAAGATCTCCACACGCCCCCTGGGCCCCGCAGGAGAGTCGCGCCGCATGATCAATAGGCCGCGCACCCCCGGGATGCCCGCCTCTACGGGCGTGATCGTGTTGACCGTCAAACTTTTTGGTGAGACGCTGAAAACCCCGCGCACCTTAGCTGTTTGGCAGAGCTGTTTGGCAGCAGAACCGCAGTGATGACAGAGCACTGCCGAGCACCGCGGGTGCGATTCCCTCACGACCCACACCGCTTCGGTCGGTCACTCAGTGTGGAGGACCATCCATCATGGCAAAGGCGCTTCTCGGTTACGTCGGCGGTTCCGATCCGCGACTCCTCGCCGAGATGCGACGGCTCCAGCAGCGCGTCCAGGACCTTGAATCCGAGCTTGTCCGGATTCAGGACGAAAACGACGCGCTGAACGCCGCCGCTCAGCACCAGGAGTCGTTGCTCGACAGCATCGACATCGACGTACCCCAGGCGGAGCCCGCGCTGACCTGACCGGTGCCCAGTCGGGGCCGGCCGGGCTGCACACGGCAGCCGCTTGAGTTCACCACCGGAATGCCTTCGTCACGGATCGTCGTCCCTGGTCATCGAGGTTTGCTCGTGAAGCCGCGACCTCGGTCCGTAGCGCAGGCCGAACAAGTACAGGGGACGCCTCGGCGTCCCTTTTTTCTTTCCCCCGCAGTGATTCCCCCCGGCCCGCCCCGGACGTACAGCCCTTCCCCTACCGTCTGATGTGCCCTGCACCTTCATCAGCGAAACCGAGAGTGAAAGGTAGAGTCCGGCGGCGTGCACCTCAAGGCCCTGACCCTGCGTGGTTTCAAATCATTCGCCTCCGCCACGACCCTGCGTTTCGAGCCCGGGATCACCTGTGTCGTCGGACCCAATGGGTCCGGCAAATCCAATGTGGTGGACGCGCTCTCCTGGGTCATGGGTGAGCAGGGAGCCAAATCCCTGCGCGGCGGCAAGATGGAAGACGTGATCTTCGCCGGTACCACCGGCCGGCCACCGCTCGGGCGTGCCGAGGTCTCGCTGACCATTGACAATTCCGATGGTGCGCTGCCAATCGAGTACGCGGAAGTCACCATCACGCGGATCATGTTCCGTAACGGCGGCAGCGAATACCAGATCAATGGCGACACCTGCCGACTCCTCGACATTCAGGAACTCCTCTCGGACTCCGGTATCGGCCGCGAGATGCACGTCATCGTCGGTCAGGGGCGGCTGGACTCCGTACTCCACGCCGATCCGATGGGGCGCCGCGCATTCATCGAAGAAGCCGCGGGCGTGCTCAAGCACCGCAAGCGCAAAGAGAAGGCGCTACGGAAACTGGAGGCGATGGGAGCCAATCTGGCCCGCGTCCAGGACCTCACCGGCGAACTGCGGCGCCAGTTGAAGCCGCTGGGCCGGCAGGCCGCCGTGGCCCGCCGCGCCGCGGTCATCCAGGCCGACCTCCGCGACTCCCGGCTGCGGCTTCTCGCCGACGACCTGGTGCGGCTGAACGAGGCGCTGCGCACCGAGATCGCCGACGAGGCCGCGCTCAGGCAGCGCCGGGAGGCGGCCGAGGCGGATCTGAAGGCGGCCCTGGGGCGCGAGGCGGAGCTGGAGGGCGAGGTACGGCGGCTGGCGCCGCGGCTTCAGCGGGCTCAGCAGACCTGGTACGAGCTGTCGCAACTGGCCGAGCGGGTCCGGGGCACGATCTCGCTCGCCGACGCCCGGGTGAAGAGCGCCACCGAAGCGCCGGACGACGAGCGCGGCCAGGGTTTCAGGGACCCGGAGAGCATGGAGCGCGAGGCCGCCCGGATTCGCGAGCAGGAGGCCGAGCTGACCGCCGCGCTGGAAGCGGCGGAGCACGCCCTGGAGGACACCACCGCCCACCGGGCGGACCTGGAACGGGAGTTGGCCGCCGAGGAGCGCAGACTCAAGGACGCGGCCCGGGCCATCGCCGACCGGCGTGAGGGCCTGGCCCGGCTCCGCGGCCAGGTCAACGCCGCCCGCAGCCGGGCCGGTTCGGCCCAGGCGGAGATCGACCGGCTGGCCACCTCCCGGGACGAGGCCAGGGACCGTGCCGTCGCCGCCCAGGAGGAGTACGAAGCTCTCAAGGCCGAGGTGGACGGCCTGGACGCCGATGACGCGGAGCTGGGTGAGCGGCACGACGCGGCCAAGCGGGAGCTCGCCGGGGCGGAGGCCGCACACAGTGCGGCCCGGGAGGCCGCCACGGCGGTGGAACGGAAGCGGGCCGCGGTGGCCGCCCGCCACGAGGCACTGGCGCTGGGCCTGCGCCGCAAGGACGGCACGGGCGCGCTGCTCGACGCGCAGAACCGGCCCGCCGGGCTGCTCGGCCCGGCCGCGGAGCTGCTCACCGTGGTGCCGGGGCACGAGATCGCGGTGGCGGCGGCCCTGGGCGCCGCGGCCGACGCGATCGCGGCCACGGACCCGGCCACCGCGGCGGACGCGATCAGGCTGCTGCGCAAGCAGGACGCGGGGCGCGCGGCGCTGCTGCTCGGCGCAGATCCCCGGTTGCGGGACACCGCTGTCGAGGATGGTTCCGGCGCCGGTGCCGGACGGGCGCCCGCTGTCGTGGATCTGGTGAGCGGGCCGGCCGAGCTGATGGGCGCCGTACGGAGACTGGTGCGGGACATGGTGGTCGTCGGCACGCTGGAGGACGCCGAGGACCTGGTCGCCGCCCACCCCGAACTGATCGCCGTGACCGGTGAAGGCGATGTGCTGGGTGCCCACTTCGCGCACGGCGGTTCGGCAGGGGCGCCCAGCCTCCTCGAAGTGCAGGCCTCGGTCGACGAGGCCGCCGCCGAGCTGACGGAGCTGGCCGTACGGTGCGAGGAGCTCGCCGCCGCCCAGCAGTTCGCGGGGGAGCGGCGGCGTAGCTGCGCCGCCCTCGTCGAGGAGCTGGGGGAGCGCCGCCGGGCGGCTGAACGCGAGAAGTCCGGGGTGGCCCAGCAGCTCGGCCGGCTCGCGGGGCAGGCCCGTGGCGCCGCAGGGGAGGCGGAGCGCACGACCGCTTCCGCGGCCCGCGCCCAGGAGGCGTTGGAGCGGGCGGCCGAGGAGGCCGAGGAGCTGGCCGAACGGCTGCTGGTCGCCGAGGAGACCCCGGTCGAGGAGGAGCCCGACACCTCCGTACGTGACCGGCTCGCCGCCGACGGGGCCAACGCCCGCCAGACCGAGATGGAGGCCCGCCTCCAGGCCCGCACGCACGAGGAACGGGTCAAGGCGCTCGCCGGGCGCGCCGACTCCCTCGACCGCGGCGCCCGCGCCGAACGAGAGGCCCGCGCCCGCGCAGAACAGCGCCGCGCCCGGCTGCGCCACGAGGCCGAGGTCGCCTCGGCGGTGGCCTCCGGCGCCCGTCAACTGCTCGCGCACGTGGAGGTGTCCGTCGTACGGGCGGAGGAGGAGCGGGCCTCGGCCGAGGCGGCGAAGGCCGAGCGCGAACGGGGTCTGGCGGCCGAGCGGGGCCGGGGCCGCGCGCTCAAGGACGAACTGGACAAGCTGACCGACTCGGTTCACCGCGGGGAAGTGCTGGGCGCCGAGAAGCGGTTGCGGATCGAGCAGCTGGAGGCGAAGGCCCTGGAGGAGTTGGGGGTGGAGCCGGCCGGGCTGGCCGCCGAGTACGGTCCCGACCAGTTGGTGCCGCCGTCCCCGGCGGCCGAAGGCGAGGAACTGCCGGACGATCCGGAGCATCCGCGCAACCGGCCGCAGCCCTTCGTGAGGGCCGAGCAGGAGAAGCGGCTCAGGGCCGCCGAACGGGCGTATCAGCAACTCGGAAAGGTGAATCCGCTCGCCCTCGAGGAGTTCTCGGCCCTGGAGGAGCGGCACAACTTCCTCTCCGAGCAGCTTGAAGACCTGAAGAAGACCCGGGCCGATCTGATGCAGGTGATCAAGGAGGTCGACGAGCGGGTCGAGCAGGTGTTCACCGAGGCGTTCCGGGACACCGCCCGTGAGTTCGAGGGCGTTTTCTCGCGGCTCTTCCCGGGCGGCGAGGGACGGCTGATCCTGACCGACCCGGACAACATGCTGACCACGGGTCTGGACGTCGAGGCGCGTCCGCCGGGCAAGAAGGTCAAGCGGCTTTCCCTGCTCTCGGGCGGTGAGCGGTCGCTGACGGCCGTGGCGCTGCTGGTCGCGATCTTCAAGGCAAGGCCCAGCCCGTTCTATGTGATGGACGAGGTCGAGGCGGCACTCGACGACACCAATCTCCAGCGGCTGATCCGGATCATGGAGGAGCTCCAGGAGAGCTCGCAGCTCATCGTGATCACGCATCAGAAGCGGACGATGGAGGTCGCCGACGCGCTGTACGGCGTCTCCATGCAGGGCGACGGTGTCTCCAAGGTGATCAGCCAGCGTCTCCGCTGACCTCCGCCGGCCACTGCTGACCTCCCTGGCCTCTGCGGACCTTTACTCAATCGTCACGACTTCAACGCACCTTTTGGGTGCTCCTGGGTAGATGTAGGCCTTCGCCCGACGTTTGACTTCGACACTTGAACGCATAGTCTCTGCAACGTCGTTTTTACCTTCAAGTGGTGGCGCCTAGGAAGTTATGTGCCACTTGGGAGAGCTCGCCCCCCACGCCTGACGTAGCGGCCAGGCATCAGGAGTTCATGTGACCAGCACAGCGAACGGACCGGCGTCCGGGGCCCGAGAGGCTCATCCGGACCACCTCGGCCATGTCATCTTCATTACGGCAGCCGCAGCGATGGGCGGCTTCCTCTTCGGATACGACAGCTCAGTGATCAACGGCGCGGTGGAGGCGATCCGCGACCGGTACGACATCGGTTCCGGGACACTTGCCCAGGTCATCGCCATCGCCTTGATCGGCTGTGCGATCGGCGCCGCGACGGCGGGACGTATCGCCGACCGGATCGGGCGCATCCGGTGCATGCAGATCTCCTCGGTGCTGTTCACCGCCAGTGCCATCGGCTCGGCGCTGCCGTTCTCGCTCCTCGACCTGGCGCTGTGGCGCGTCGTCGGCGGTTTCGCCATCGGTATGGCTTCGGTCATCGGACCCGCGTACATCGCCGAGGTCTCACCCCCCGCCTACCGCGGCCGGCTCGGCTCCTTCCAGCAGGCGGCCATCGTCATCGGCATCGCCATCTCCCAGCTGGTCAACTACGGGATCCTCCAGATCGCCGACGGCGACCAGCGCGGCGAGATCGGCGGCCTCGAAGCCTGGCAGTGGATGCTCGGCGTGATGGTCGTCCCCGCCGTCCTGTACGGACTGCTCTCGTTCGCGATCCCCGAGTCGCCGCGCTTCCTGATCTCGGTCGGCAAGAGGGGCCGGGCCAGGGAGATCCTGGCCGAGGTCGAGGGCGAGCATGTGGACCTCGACGCACGGGTGGCCGAGATCGAGACGGCCATGCACCGTGAGCACAAGTCCAGCTTCAGGGATCTGCTCGGCAGCCGCTTCGGCTTCCTGCCGATCGTCTGGGTCGGTATCGGACTGTCGGTCTTCCAGCAGCTCGTCGGCATCAACGTGGCGTTCTACTACTCGGCGACGCTGTGGCAGTCCGTCGGCATCGACCCGACCGACTCGTTCTTCTACTCGTTCACCACGTCGATCATCAACATCATCGGCACGGTGATCGCGATGGTCCTGGTGGACCGGGTGGGACGCAGGCCGCTCGCCCTGGTCGGCTCCTGCGGTATGGCGATCGCGCTTGCCTTCGAGGCGTGGGCGTTCTCCGCGGATCTGGTCGACGGCAAACTGCCCAACACCCAGGGTGTCGTCGCGCTGATCGCGGCCCACGTCTTCGTACTCTTCTTCGCCCTGTCGTGGGGTGTCGTCGTCTGGGTCTTCCTCGGCGAGATGTTCCCGAACCGGATCAGGGCCGCCGCACTCGGCGTCGCCGCATCCGCGCAGTGGATCGCCAACTGGGCGATCACCGCGAGCTTCCCGAGCCTCGCCGACTGGAACCTCTCCGGCACCTACATCATCTACACGGTCTTCGCCGTGCTCTCGATCCCCTTCGTGCTCAAGTTCGTGAAGGAGACCAAGGGCAAGGCGTTGGAGGAGATGGGCTAATCCCCGCTGCCCCTCTCCTCGAACAGAGGAACCGCCCCGGTTCAGCCCTGCTGAGCCGGGGCGGTTCCGCTCCCGGCCACCTCGCAGAACAGCCGCAGGCTGCGCCACCCCTCCTCGACGGGCATCCCGCCGCACAGCGGATGCAGCACCAGGCTGTCGGCGTCCAGCTCCGCGCACTGCTGCGGCGTGAGGATCCGGTACACGCCCTCGGCGCGCAGCTCCTCCACCGTCGTCGCTGTCGAGCGCACGGCCGAGCGGATGTCCTTGGACTGCCAGGAGGCGTACGTACGCGCCTCGTGCAGGAAGTGCTCGCCGTAGTGCGCCCAGGTCCGGTCCGGGTCCTCGGAGAGATGCAGCAGCGGGGTCTTCGCGCCCGGCATCATGCAGAAGCCCTCGGTCCCGTACTCCGCGCGCTGCTGGTGGTAGTACGCCTCCAGCTCCGGCAGATGCGCGCTGGGGAAGAACGGCAGTCCCAGCCGTGCCGCCCGCCGCGCCGCGGCCCGCGAACTGCCGCCCACCAGGAGCATCGGACGGGGCCGGGTGTACGGGCGTGGGGTGACCCGGACCGTACGCCCCCGGTACGGGAACGGCTCTCCGGTCCACGCCAGCAGCAGCGTCTCCAGCAGCTCGTCCTGGAGCCGGCCGCGCCGGCCCCACTCGACGCCCGCCCGCTCGTACTCCTCGGGCCGGTAGCCGATACCCGCCACCGTCACGAGGCGGCCGGCGCTCAGCAGGTCGAGGACCGCGATGTCCTCGGCCAGCCGCAGCGGGTCGTGCAGCGGGCCGATGATCGCGGAGACCGTGACCGCGATCCGCCGGGTCGCCCCGAAGACCGCACCGGCGAAGACGAAGGGGGAGGGCAGCCAGGAGTTGTCCGCCCCGTGGTGCTCCTCGGTCTGCACCGTGTCGATGCCGTGCTCATCGGCGTACCGGGCCATCTCCAGCGCCGCACGGTAGCGGGCCGAGAGTGCGTCCGAGGTGGCTGCGGGGTCGACGAGATTGAACCGGAGCACTGTGAACGGCATGGCATGTCCCCTTCGCCGGATCGGCCTGGCGAGGCGGCACGGTAGCTGACGTGGCGTCAGAAAGGTAGGGCGTCGGTCCTGCTGCCCGGTAGCGGCCGGGCCTCGCCGAAGGTGCCTGTTACCGCCAAAAGGTGCATTACGCCCCCGTGTGCCTCCGGGTGGCAGCCGGAGCGGTGCCCCCGTCGCGGCCGTGGCCGATACTGGACGGGTTATGGAACTCGTCGAAATCGTCATCCTTGCCGTAGTCATCGCCCTGGTCGCGGTCGGCCTGATCAGCGGGCTCGTGGTCAGCAGCCGCAAGAAGAAGCAGCTGCCGCCCTCGCCGCCGTCGAGCACGCCGACCCTCACTCCTCCCGCCGAACCCCATGTCGGCGAGGAAGCCGAGGCGCCCCGCGACGAAGCGCGGCGCACCATCGAGGAGGCCGGTCTCCCGGATACCGCGGAAGCCCCGGCCACCGCCGAACCGGAGGCGCCCGCCGCCCCCGCGATCGAAATCCCCGAGCCCACCGCCGGCCGTCTCGTACGGCTGCGCGCCCGGCTCGCCCGCTCCCAGAACTCACTGGGCAAGGGCCTGCTCACGCTGCTGTCCCGCGACAACCTCGACGAGGACACCTGGGAGGAGATCGAGGACACCCTCCTCACCGCCGACGTCGGCGTCGCTCCCACCCAGGAACTCGTGGAGCGGCTCCGCGAACGGGTCCGCGTACTCGGCACCCGTACCCCCGACGAGCTGCGCAAGCTGCTGCGCGAGGAGCTCGTCGCCCTCCTCGGCACCGACTTCGACCGCGCGGTCAAGACGGAGGGCGGGGCCGAGACCCCCGGCGTCGTGATGGTCGTCGGTGTCAACGGCACCGGCAAGACCACCACCACCGGCAAGCTGGCCCGGGTGCTCGTCGCCGACGGCCGCAGCGTCGTGCTCGGCGCGGCCGACACCTTCCGCGCCGCCGCAGCCGATCAGCTCCAGACCTGGGGCGAGCGCGTCGGTGCCCGCACCGTCCGCGGACCCGAGGGCGGCGACCCCGCGTCGATCGCGTACGACGCGGTGAAGGAAGGTATCGCCGAGGGCGCCGATGTCGTGCTCATCGACACCGCGGGCCGTCTGCACACCAAGACCGGTCTGATGGACGAGCTCGGCAAGGTCAAGCGGGTCGTGGAGAAGCACGGACCGCTCGACGAGATCCTGCTCGTCCTGGACGCGACCACCGGACAGAACGGCCTGGTGCAGGCGCGCGTCTTCGCCGAGGTCGTCGACATCACCGGCATCGTCCTCACCAAGCTGGACGGCACCGCCAAGGGCGGCATCGTCATCGCCGTCCAGCGCGAGCTGGGCGTACCGGTGAAGCTGATCGGCCTCGGCGAGGGTCCCGACGATCTCGCCCCGTTCGAGCCCGAGGCGTTCGTGGACGCGCTGATCGGCGACTGACGCCGCACACCGGGCCGTCGCGTACGTATACGTATGAGGGCCGGACAAGCCGTGTGCCGGCTTGTCCGGCCCTCATGTGTGCCCGCGCTCTACAGGCGGTGGCAGATGTACGCCAGCGTGCCCAGCAGCAGCCGCGCCTGCGGGGGAGCGCCCGCGGTGTCCGGCGACGGCGGGCGCAGCCAGCGGACCGGTCCCAGGCCCCCGAGGTCGGAGGGCGGGGCCGTGATGTGGGAACCGGGGCCCAGGGCCCGCAGATCGAGGTCCGCGTCGTCCCAGCCCAGCCGGTAGAGCAGCTCGGGCAGTTCGGCCGCGGCCCCGGGGGCCACGAAGAACTGTGCGCGCCCGGTCGGTGTGGCGGCCACCGGGCCGAGCGGCAGTCCCATCCGCTCCAGCCGCACCAGTGCGCGGCGCCCGGCCGCTTCGGCGACATCGAGGATGTCGAAGGTGCGGCCGACGGGGAGCAGCATCGCGGCGCCGGGCACCTCGGCCCACGCGCCCGCGGCGATGCCGAGCGGGGCGCCCGCCGGGACCTCCTGGGCGAAGTCCAGCGGATGCGCACCGGGAGCGGCGCAGGCCGTGTCCCCGCACGAGCAGTTGCCGGCGGAGGCCCGCGCGCCCGGGGTCACCGCCCAGCCCCAGAGTCCTGTGTACTCGGCCACCGCTGTGCCGTCGGCCGAACGGCCGCGGCGCCGCGAGCCGGATCGCATCTCACGGATGCCGCCGATCGTGAAGCCCATGCCCCCTCCAACGGGTCCGACTCACCGGTGGTTACGACCCGGAGGCATTGATCCGCCCGCCGTTTCGTCGTCGATCCGTTGTGGTGCGGGTGCTGCGGGGGGTTGTGCGCCACGCTCTGCGCCCCCGAGTGCTTCATTCCGCCCTCTGTTGATCGCCGCTTGTCAAGTGAATCGCGGCAGGCGCCAGGCGCGTTCATCCGAAGGGGTGGCGAATGGTGGCGTTTCTGTAAGGGCCCTCGCGAGAGGCGTGATCGTAGGATTACCGTCGGTACACGAAGCCTGGAAGTATGGGCGCCCACGGGTATGCCGGAGGCAACCCGACTTCTTGTGCGAGGGCATGCAACCTCCGTACGGGCAGCATCGATGCACGGCATTCTGATAGTGGTTCGCGCGACAGGTTTCGGCGGGATGGGGGCGTTCCAGTGAGTGGCAGCGGCGCAGGCGAGACGAATGCCGGAAAGCGCCCCAATGGGCAATTGGGATCATGGTTCGTGCGCAGCGGCTGGTCAAAGGGCGAACTCGCGCGACAGGTGAACCGGAGGGCGCGTCAGATGGGCGCCCACCACATCAGCACCGACACCTCCCGGGTGCGGCGCTGGCTCGACGGCGAACAGCCCCGCGAGCCGATCCCGCGCATCCTCTCCGAGCTCTTCTCGGAGCGTTTCGGCGCCGTCGTCACCGTCGAGGACCTCGGACTGCGTACGGCACATCAGTCGCCCTCCGTGTCCGGCGTCGACCTGCCGTGGGCGGGCCCGCAGACCGTCGCCCTGCTGTCCGAGTTCTCCCGCAGCGACCTGATGCTCGCCCGGCGCGGCTTCCTCGGCTCCTCGCTCGCCCTCGCCGCGGGCCCCACCCTGATCGAACCCATGCAGCGCTGGCTGGTGCCCGTCCCCGCCGCCGGGCCCGCCGAACCCGAATCACCGGCCTCGGCCCGCCGTCCCTCCCGGCTCTCCGGCCCCGAGCTGGACCTGCTGGAGTCCACCACGGCGATGTTCCGCCAGTGGGACGCCCAGTGCGGCGGCGGACTGCGGCGCAAGGCAGTCGTCGGACAGCTCCACGAGGTCACCGACCTCTTGCAGGAGCCGCAGCCCGAGGCCACCGCCACCCGGCTCTTCCGGTGCGCGGCCGAACTGGCCGAGCTGGCGGGCTGGATGAGCTACGACGTCGGGCTCCAGCCCACCGCCCAGAAGTACTTCGTCCTCGCCCTGCACGCCTCCAAGGAGGCCGGCGACAAGCCCCTCGGTTCGTACGTGCTCTCCAGCATGAGCCGGCAGATGATCCACCTCGGACGGCCCGACGACGCCCTGGAACTCATCCATCTCGCGCAGTACGGCAGCCGGGACTGCGCCACCCCGCGCACCCAGGCCATGCTGTATGCGATGGAGGCCCGCGCCTACGCCAACATGGGCCAGCCCAGCAAGTGCAAGCGAGCGGTCCGGATGGCCGAGGACACTTTCCTCGACGCAGGACTCGACGGTGATCCCGAGCCCGACTGGATCAGGTTCTTCTCCGAGGCCGAGCTCAACGGGGAGAACGCCCACTCCTACCGTGACCTGGCCTATGTGGCCGGCCGCAGCCCCACGTACGCCTCACTGGCCGAGCCCGTCATGGAGAAGGCGGTCGAGCTCTTCGGCGAGGACGACGAACACCAGCGGTCGTACGCACTGAATCTGATCGGCATGGCCACCGTCCATCTGCTCAAGCGCGAGCCCGAGCAGTCCACCGTGCTCGCCACCCAGGCCCTGAAGGTCGCCAGGAAGGTCCGCTCCGAGCGGGTCAACACCCGGCTCCGCAAGACCGTCGACACCGCTGCCAGGGACTTCGGCGATGTCGCCGATGTCGCCAGGCTCACCGAGCTGCTCCACGAGCAGCTGCCGGAGACCGCCGAAGCGGTCTGATCCGGCTCCGTCACCACCGGCCACGACGACCATCCCGTACAGCCCGACTCGGCTCCCCCATTGCCAGATCATCGGATGGTTGTCGTGGCCGGTTCACGTCTCCGGCCGTTTCAACCGCACCGTATGCGGCGCGGAACGCATGGTAGGCAGCGCAGTGCTTACGCCACTCCCGGTTCATTCGGACGTAACACACCGCGCCTCTTCGTCACTGGGGCGAAACACCGTGCAGCATCTGCGGAAACGGTGCTGGGCCAATCTCATGGCGCATAACCGGCCCGCACTTTTTTCCCCGTGGCCCCGCACTCTCGCCCGCACGCGGCCGCACCGACGACGAGGAGACGCCGATGCCCCCAGGCATCATGACGCTTGCCGCAGACGCCCCTGAGCTGTCTGCCGCCAACACCGGGTTCATGCTCATCTGCTCGGCTCTGGTGATGCTCATGACTCCGGCCCTGGCCTTCTTCTACGGAGGCATGGTCCGCGTCAAGAGCACCCTCAATATGCTGATGATGAGCTTCATCAGCCTCGGGATCGTCACGATCCTGTGGGTGCTCTACGGATTCAGCCTCGCCTTCGGGACCGACTCCGGCTCGATCATCGGCTGGAGCTCGGATTACGTCGGCCTCAGCGGAATCGGCATCACCGAACTCTGGGACGGCTACACCATCCCGGTCTACGTCTTCGCCGTCTTCCAGCTGATGTTCGCGATCATCACCCCGGCCCTGATCAGCGGCGCACTCGCCGACCGGGTCAAGTTCACCTCGTGGGCCCTGTTCATCACGCTCTGGGTCACCGTCGTCTACTTCCCGGTCGCGCACTGGGTCTGGGGCGCGGGCGGCTGGCTCTTCGAGCTGGGCGTCATCGACTTCGCCGGTGGTACGGCCGTCCACATCAACGCCGGTGCCGCCGCTCTCGGCGTGATCCTCGTCATCGGTAAGCGCGTCGGCTTCAAGAAGGACCCGATGCGGCCGCACAGCCTGCCGCTCGTCATGCTCGGTGCCGGTCTGCTCTGGTTCGGCTGGTTCGGCTTCAACGCCGGCTCGTGGCTGGGCAACGACGACGGCGTCGGCGCGGTCATGTTCGTCAACACGCAGGTCGCCACCGCCGCCGCGATGCTCGCCTGGCTCGGTTACGAGAAGCTCCGCCACGGCTCCTTCACCACCCTGGGTGCCGCGTCCGGTGCCGTCGCGGGCCTCGTCGCCATCACCCCGTCCGGCGGTGCGGTCAGCCCCCTCGGCGCGATCGCCGTCGGCGCCATCGCCGGTGTGCTCTGCGCCATGGCGGTCGGCCTGAAGTACAAGTTCGGCTACGACGACTCCCTGGACGTCGTCGGCGTCCACCTCGTCGGCGGTGTCGCAGGCTCCCTGCTCGTCGGCCTCTTCGCCACCGGCGGTGTCCAGTCCGACGCCAAGGGCCTCTTCTACGGCGGCGGCCTCGACCAGCTCGGCAAGCAGGCCGTCGGGGTCTTCGCGGTCCTGGCGTACTCTCTGGTCGTCTCCGCGATCCTCGCCTTCCTGCTGGACAAGACGATCGGGATGCGGGTCCCCGAGGACGTCGAGGTCTCCGGCATCGACCAGGTCGAGCACGCCGAGACGGCGTACGACTTCAGTGGCGCCGGAGGCGGCGCGGCTCCGCGCACCGCAGGACCGGGCACGACGGCAGCTCCGAAGAAGAAGGTGGACGCATGAAGCTCATCACCGCAGTCGTGAAGCCGCACCGGCTCGACGAGATCAAGGAGGCCCTCCAGGCCTTCGGTGTCCAGGGCCTCACGGTCACGGAAGCCAGCGGCTACGGGCGCCAGCGCGGACACACCGAGGTCTACCGCGGTGCCGAGTACACCGTCGACCTCGTACCGAAGATCCGTATCGAGGTACTCGTCGAGGACGAGGACTCCGAACAACTCATCGACGTTGTCGTCAAGGCCGCCCGCACCGGCAAGATCGGTGACGGCAAGGTCTGGAGCGTGCCGGTCGAGACCGCGGTCCGCGTACGGACCGGGGAACGCGGCCCCGACGCGCTCTGAGCGTCCCGTACAACCGAAAGGCAGCTGGGTGACGAGTTCTGAAGTGACCACCGAATCCGAAGAATCGGGACCCAGCGGCTACGCGGCGGCCCGGCTGCGCCTCCTCCAGGAGAAGGCGCAGTCCGGGCCGCCGCGCCGTGCTGCCCTCGCCGCACTGACCGACGACTGGCTGAACGCGCTCTTCACCACCGCGGCCGCGGAAGCGGGCGTCCGGGGCGCCGCCCTCGTCGCCGTCGGCGGTTACGGCCGGGGCGAGCTCTCCCCGCGCAGCGACCTCGACCTACTGCTCCTGCACGACGGCAGCGCCGACGCCGCAGCCATCGCCTCCCTCGCCGACCGGGTCTGGTACCCCGTCTGGGACCTCGGCCTCGCCCTCGACCACTCCGTACGCACCCCCGCCGAAGCCCGTAGGACGGCGGGCGAGGACCTCAAGGTCCACCTCGGACTGCTCGACGCCCGGCCCGTCGCCGGGGACCTCGGCCTCGCCGCCGGACTGCGCACCGCGATCCTCGCCGACTGGCGCAACCAGGCACCCAAGCGCCTCCCGGCCCTGGACGAACTCTGCCGCGAACGGGCCGAGCGCATGGGCGAGCTCCAGTTCCTCCTGGAACCCGACCTGAAGGAGGCCCGCGGCGGCCTGCGCGACGCCACCGCCCTGCGCGCCGTCGCCGCGTCCTGGGTCGCCGACGCCCCGCGCGAAGGGCTCTCCGAGGCCCGCCGCATCCTCCTCGACGCCCGCGACGCCCTCCACCTCACCACCGGACGCGCCACCGACCGTCTCGCCCTCCAGGAGCAGGACCAGGTCGCCGCCGAACTGGACCTCCTGGACGCCGACGCGCTGCTCCGCCAGGTCTACGAGGCCGCCCGCACCGTCTCGTACGCCACCGACGTCACCTGGCGCGAGGTCAACCGGGTGCTGCGCGCCCGCTCCGTCCGGCCCCGGCTGCGCGCGATGCTCGGCGGCGGACTGGGCGGCGGCAAGCCCGTCCCCGACCGCACCCCGCTCGCCGACGGGGTCGTGGAGGCGGACGGCGAGGTCGTCCTCGCCCGCACCGCGCGCCCCGAGAAGGACCCGGTCCTCACCCTCCGGGCCGCCGCGGCCGCCGCCGAGTCGGGGCTGCCGCTCTCCCGCCACCTCGTACGTCACCTGGCGAGCGCCGCCCGCCCGCTGCCCGTGCCGTGGCCCGCCGAGGCCCGCGAGGAACTGGTCACCCTTCTCGGGGCGGGCGAGGCCACCGTGGGGGTCTGGGAAGCGCTCGAATCGGAAGGGATCATCACCCGGCTGCTGCCGGACTGGGAACGGGTCCACTGCCGCCCGCAGCGCAACCCCGTCCACACCTGGACCGTCGACCGCCACCTCGTCGAAACGGCCGTACGCGCCGCCACCCTCACCCGCCGCGTCGGCCGCCCCGACCTGCTCCTCGTCGCCGCGCTCCTCCACGACATCGGCAAGGGCTGGCCCGGCGACCACTCCGTCGCGGGCGAGGTCATCGCCCGCGACATGGCAGGCCGCATCGGCTTCGACAAACACGACGTGGGCGTCATCGCCACTCTCGTACGCCACCATCTGCTGCTCATCGAGACCGCCACCCGGCGCGACCTCGACGACCCGGCGACGGTGCGTTCCGTCGCCACCGCAGTGGGCACCACCTCGACCCTGGAGCTCCTGCACGCCCTGACCGAGGCCGACGCCCTAGCGACCGGCCCCGCCGCCTGGAGCACCTGGCGCGCCTCCCTGGTCACCGACCTCGTCGGGCGCGCCGCCGCCGTACTCGCCGGAGAGGCCCCACCGGAACCGGAACCGGCCGCGCCCAGCGCCGAACAGGAACGCCTCGCCATCGAGGCCCTGCGCACCGGTGAGCCCGTACTCTCCCTGCACGCCCAGACCGAGACCCACCCCGAGGACGGCGAACCGGAACCGGTCGGCGTCGAACTCCTCATCGCCCTGCCCGACCGCCCCGGCGTCCTGCCCGCGGCGGCCGGAGTCCTCGCCCTGCACCGCCTCACGGTCCGCGCCGCCGATCTGCGCGCCGTCGAGCTCCCCACCGAGCTCGGCGACACCGCCGATCTGCTGCTGCTCAGCTGGCGGGTCGCCGCCGAGTACGGATCGCTCCCGCAGGCCACCCGGCTCCGCGCCGACCTCGTGCGGGCCCTGGACGGCTCCCTGGACATCAGGGCCCGCCTGGCCGAACGCGAAGCGGCCTACCCCCGCCGGCGCGGGGTCAAGGCCCCGCCGCCCCGGGTGACCGTCGCCGCGGCGGGTTCCCAGGTCGCCACGGTGATCGAGGTCCGCGCCCAGGACGCCCCGGGGCTGCTGCACCGGATCGGCCGGGCTCTGGAGCAGAGCTCGGTACGGGTCCGCAGCGCCCATGTCTCGACGCTCGGCGCGAACGCGGTGGACGCGTTCTACGTCACGGACACCGACGGGAACCCGCTGCCCGATGCCCGGGCGGCAGAGGTGGCCGGAGAGGTCGAAAAAGCCCTCGGCTGAGGGCCGCCGCCCACCTGTCGTCCGCCCGCCGCTCCGCCCGCCGGAGCGGCGGATCGGCCCCCGTCCGTCACGAGAAATGGGCGAGGGCTTTGTGTTCTCCGGTGGCCGGATACCCTGGAGGGCGACTGACCTGCCCCGCCCCCGACCCTGAGGACCGACGAGCGCCGTGTTCGATACTCTCTCCGACCGCCTTGCCGCGACTTTCAAGAACCTCAGGGGCAAGGGCCGCTTGTCCGAGGCGGACATCGACGCCACGGCTCGCGAGATCCGTATCGCCCTGCTGGAAGCCGATGTCGCGCTCCCCGTGGTCCGTGCCTTCATTGCCAAGGTCAAGGAGCGGGCGCGCGGCGCCGAGGTCTCCCAGGCCCTGAATCCGGCCCAGCAGGTCGTCAAGATCGTCAACGAGGAGCTCGTCGGCATCCTCGGCGGCGAGACCCGGCGCCTGCGGTTCGCGAAGAACCCGCCCACCGTGATCATGCTGGCGGGTCTCCAGGGTGCCGGTAAGACGACCCTCGCCGGAAAGCTCGGTCTCTGGCTCAAGGGCCAGGGCCACTCCCCGCTGCTCGTCGCCTGTGACCTCCAGCGCCCCAACGCCGTCAACCAGCTCAGCGTCGTCGCCGACCGCGCCGGAGTCGCGGTGTACGCGCCGGAGCCGGGCAACGGCGTCGGTGACCCGGTCAAGGTCGCCAAGGACTCCATCGAGTTCGCCAAGACCAAGGTCCACGACATCGTCATCGTCGACACCGCGGGCCGCCTCGGTATCGACCAGGAGCTGATGCAGCAGGCCGCGGACATCCGCGACGCCGTCAGCCCCGACGAGATCCTCTTCGTCGTCGACGCGATGATCGGCCAGGACGCGGTCAACACCGCCGAGGCCTTCCGTGACGGCGTCGGCTTCGACGGTGTGGTCCTCTCCAAGCTCGACGGTGACGCCCGCGGTGGCGCCGCCCTGTCGATCGCCCATGTCACGGGCAAGCAGGTCATGTTCGCGTCGAACGGCGAGAAGCTCGAGGACTTCGACGCCTTCCACCCGGACCGTATGGCCTCCCGCATTCTCGACATGGGTGACCTGCTCACCCTGATCGAGCAGGCGGAGAAGACCTTCAGCCAGGAAGAGGCCGCTCAAATGGCCTCCAAGCTGGCGTCGAGCAAGGGCAAGGACTTCACGCTCGACGACTTCCTGGCGCAGATGGAGCAGGTCAGGAAGATGGGCTCCATCTCCAAGCTCCTTGGGATGCTGCCCGGTATGGGGCAGATCAAGGAGCAGATCAACAACATCGACGAGCGTGACGTGGACCGTATGGCCGCGATCATCAAGTCGATGACCCCGAAGGAGCGCGCCGAGCCGACGCTCATCAACGGCTCGCGCCGGGCCCGTATCGCCAAGGGTTCGGGCGCCGAGGTCTCCGCCGTGAAGAATCTGGTGGAGCGGTTCTTCGAGGCCCGCAAGATGATGTCGAAGATGGCCCAGGGCGGCGGCATGCCCGGGATGCCTGGAATGCCGGGCATGGGTGGCGGCCCCGGCCGTCAGAAGAAGCAGATCAAGCAGGCCAAGGGCAAGCGCAAGAGCGGTAACCCGATGAAGCGCAAGGCCGAGGAGCAGGCAGCGGCGGTACGCCGCGAGCAGGCGGCCCAGGGCGGCGCGCTGGGTCTGCCGGCGCAGGAGGACAAGAACTTCGAGCTGCCGGACGAGTTCAAGAAGTTCATGGGCTGATCGCCGAGAGGCCAGCTGTAAGGGGCGCCCTCCCAGGGGGGCGCCCCTTACTCATGTCCCGAGTGTGCCGTATCAGGAGACGCACACCAGATAACGGAACACGTTGGGCATCCACACCGTGCCGTCCGGGCGGCGGTGCGGATGCAGCGCCTCCGCGACCTCCTTCTCGACCTGGGACCGGTCGGTCGCCCGAACGGCGGAGTCGAAGAGCCCGGTCGACAGCAGGCCGCGCACCGCACTGTCCATATCGGCGTATCCGAACGGGCAGGACACCCGGCCCGAACCGTCCGGCTTCAGCCCGGCCCGCGCCGCCACGTCCTCCAGATCGTCGCGGCGGGCCGCCCGCAGTCCGGCGGACCGAGGTGCACGGGCCGATTCCGCGAGCCGGGCCGCCACTCGCAGCACCGGCGCTGTGGCGCACCGCTCGGGCGGCCCCCAGCCGGTCAGGACCACGGTGGTGCCCCGGGCGGCCAGCCGCACCGCCGATTCCAGCGCGGGCGAGAGCCCTTCGGAATCACCGGTCACACAGCCGATCGGGTTGAACGCGGTCAGGAGGTTGTACGGGGCCTCGCCCGCTGCCGCGGCAGCGGCCGACGGGCCACCGACGAAGAGCCTCGGCTGCTCCGCCGCAGGCTGATCCGGGCCGCCGTCCCACCCCGTATCGGGCAGGAGGCGCTCGCGGGCCAGCGCGAGCCGTTCACGGTCGGTGTCGACGCCGGCGACGCGTGCGCCGCGGGCTGCCGCGATCAGCAGCGCCAGCCCGGAGCCGCAGCCGATGGAGAGCATGCGCGTGGCGGCCCCGACTTCGAGCCGCTGGTACACCGCTTCGTACAGCGGTGCCAGCATCCGCTCCTGGATCTCGGCCCAGTCGCGGGCACGGGTACCGGCGTCCACCGTGGCGGACGAATCCGCATACCTGTGGTGCCGGACGAGCGTTGGTGTCATGAAAGCGCCCCAATCCGCCAAGAGGTCGGTCGTGCCCGAGTGGACGGCCCCCCGTGTGCGTACGCCCGCAGTCCCCCCGTATGTCAGAGAACTCCGCATCCGCGGTCTCGTCCAGGGGTTGAAAGGCAATGCTTGTGCGCCCCGGTCGTGCACCCCCGCCGACCAGCAGCTTCGGTGGACGGATTCGCACGACGTCGGGCCCTGCGGGCTCCTGCTCTTCCCTCCCCAGTCTTACCCGACACGCGACCCGGAGCACGTCGAGCACTCCATGCCCCGTACTCACCCCCGTACTCAGCGGGTCCGTGACGCGGGCGGGCCGGTGTCCGGGGCGTACGGAACGCCGGGTAGTGTCGCCCTCGTCCCGGCCGCCGCCGGCGCACCCCGGAGCCCGTCGGGGCTCCCGCGCCGCCCCCGCGACTACGCGCCGGACGTACGAGGCGCTACGTACCACCTTGGTGTGAGCTGTGAGGCTTCTCCGCAGATCTGCGCACCCGCCCTCGTCCGGACGCATCAACGGCAACTGACTGGTACGTGCAAATTATTTGGGATGCCCCGGAATAGGAACACCGGGGCACTCAGGCTCGTTGTCACGACGTGAGCACGACACCACCTGTACTTGCCGCAGAGCTGGCACAGGCGTGGGCCGATATTCAGCGGTACCACCCCGAGCTGCCCGATCTTGCCGCGCCCGAGTCCCTGATCGGAGAGTCGTCGTCCGCCTGTGGCGCCGAGCTCTCTTTCGAGCGACTGCTGCATGAGGCAGTCCACGGCATCGCCGCCGCGAGAGGTGTCCGCGACACCTCACGCGCCGGCCGTTACCACAACCGACGATTCCTTGCGATCGCAGAGGAGATGGGCCTCGATCATGCCGAGGAACCCCATCCCAGCAGTGGATTCTCGCTGGTCACCCTGAACCCGGAGGCCAAGCGGAGGTACCGACCGACCATCGAACGGCTGCAGCGCGCCCTCAAGGCGCACACCGTCGCCACCGCCGCCGACACCAAGCGTTCCTTCCGCGGGCCGGCCGCCCGGCACGGCTCCTCCGGAGGTGGCGTGCGGGTCAAGGCCGTCTGCGACTGCGGACGCAATGTGCGCGTGGTTCCCTCGGTCCTCGCACAGGCCCCCATCGTCTGCGGCGGCTGCGGAAAGCCGTTCCGGATTCCGGAAGCGGCGGTCGCGGTGGGGTGACCCGATGCGGTGTGGCACAATGGACAGCTGTACTCGACAGTCGCATAGGACCCCTCTCTCCTCCGACTGACGCGTCCGTCGGGCACGCGAGTACCGCAACCCCACGTGGCATCTTCGTTGTGCCCAACCACGTCAAGACCAGGAGACACCACTTCCGTGGCAGTCAAGATCAAGCTGAAGCGTCTGGGCAAGATCCGTTCGCCTCACTACCGCATCGTCGTCGCCGACTCCCGTACCCGCCGTGATGGTCGGGCCATCGAGGAGATCGGCCTGTACCACCCGGTACAGAACCCCTCGCGTATCGAGGTCAACGCAGAGCGCGCGCAGTACTGGCTGTCTGTCGGCGCCCAGCCGACCGAGCCGGTTCTCGCGATCCTGAAGCTCACCGGCGACTGGCAGGCCCACAAGGGCCTTCCGGCCCCGCCGCCGCTCCTGCAGCCGGAGCCCAAGGCTGACAAGCGCGCCCTGTTCGAGGCTCTGACCTCGGACGGCGACGAGGCCAAGGGTGAGGCCATCACCCAGAAGGCCAAGAAGGCCGACAAGAAGGCGGACGAGGCGGCTGACGCTGCGTCCACCGAGTCGACCGAGGCCTGAGCATGCTCGAGGAGGCTCTCGAGCACCTCGTGAAGGGCATCGTCGACAATCCCGACGATGTGCAGGTCGCCTCGCGCGACCTGCGCCGTGGACGCGTGCTGGAAGTCCGGGTTCACCCGGACGACCTCGGCAAGGTGATCGGCCGTAACGGCCGCACCGCTCGCGCTCTGCGTACCGTCGTGGGTGCCATCGGCGGCCGCGGTATCCGCGTCGACCTCGTCGACGTGGATCAGGCTCGCTGAAGAGTTGAACACCGGCCAGGGCCGGGGAGGGCTTTCGAGCCGTCCCCGGCCTTTGTCGTCCGTAAACGATCACCTGGAGAAGTAGCGTGCAGTTGGTAGTCGCACGGATCGGCCGTGCCCACGGCATCAAGGGCGAGGTCACCGTCGAGGTACGCACGGACGAGCCCGAGGTGCGGCTCGGCCCCGGTGCCGTCCTGGCCACCGAGCCCGCCGAGACGGGTCCGCTGACGATCGAGACCGGCAGGGTCCACAGCGGAAGGCTGCTGCTCCGTTTCGAAGGCGTACGGGACCGTACGGGCGCGGAGGCCCTCCGTAACACCCTGCTGATCGCCGAGGTGGACCCGGACGAGCTTCCGGAGGACCCCGAGGAGTTCTACGACCACCAGCTCATGGACCTCGACGTGGTCCTCGCCGATGGCACCGAGATCGGCCGGATCACCGAGATCACGCACCTGCCGTCCCAGGACCTGTTCATCGTGGAGCGCCCGGACGGCAGCGAGGTGATGATCCCCTTCGTCGAGGAGATCGTCAGCGAGATCGACCTGGAGGAGCAGCGCGCGGTCATCACCCCGCCGCCCGGGCTGATCGACGCGAGCGAGGCCGTGGTCGCCACCTCGCGCGACGAGGAGGGCGAGGAGGGCGAGGAGGGCGACGAGTCCATCCCGTCCGGGGACGGGACCCGATGAGGCTCGACGTCGTCACGATCTTCCCGGAGTACCTGGAGCCGCTGAACGTCTCGCTCGTCGGCAAGGCGCGCGCCCGCGGCCGGCTCGATGTGCACGTCCACGACCTCCGGGAGTGGACCTACGACCGGCACAACACGGTCGACGACACCCCCTACGGGGGCGGTCCCGGCATGGTCATGAAGACCGGCCCCTGGGGCGACTGCCTGGACGAGACGCTGGCCGACGGCTACGAGGCCGGGGCGCACTCCCCGGTGATCGTGGTGCCCACGCCCAGCGGCCGGGCCTTCACCCAGGAACTGGCCGTCGAGCTCTCCGAGCGGCCGTGGCTGATCTTCACGCCCGCCAGGTACGAGGGCATCGACCGCCGGGTGATGGACGAGTACGCCACCCGTATACAGGTCATCGAGGTGTCCATCGGGGATTACGTCCTGGCCGGCGGGGAAGCCGCCGTACTTGTCATTACGGAGGCCGTGGCACGGCTGCTGCCGGGCGTCCTCGGCAACGCCGAATCGCACCGCGACGACTCCTTCGCACCGGGTGCCATGGCCAATCTGCTGGAGGGCCCCGTCTACACCAAGCCGCCCGAATGGCGCGGTCGCGGTATTCCGGAGGTTCTGCTCAGCGGTCACCACGGCAGGATCGCGCGCTGGCGCCGGGACCAGGCCTTCCGTCGTACCGCGCTCAACAGGCCGGATCTGATTGAGCGTTGCGAGGCATCGGGCTTCGACAAGAAGGACCGCGAGATGCTTTCCATCCTCGGCTGGTCCCCGGAGCCCGGCGGCCGATTTTGGCGCAGGCCCGAGGCCGTGGAAGAATAACGCTGCTGTACGTCCGGTGTGCGCCCCTGCCACAGGGGGAAAGACGCCCGCCCGACGCGATCAGCACCCGAATCTTCTCCCTCTCTCCCGTCGATGACCTGTGGCATCGGCGAAGAAAGCAGACAACATGTCTCATCTGCTCGATGGCGTCAACGCCGCTTCGCTGCGTACCGACGTCCCGGCCTTCCGCGCCGGTGACACCATCAACGTCCACGTGCGCGTGATCGAGGGCAACCGCTCCCGTATCCAGCAGTTCAAGGGCATCGTCATCCGTCGCCAGGGCGCGGGCGTCAGCGAGACCTTCACGGTCCGCAAGGTCTCCTTCAGCGTCGGCGTCGAGCGCACCTTCCCGGTGCACAGCCCGATCTTCGAGAAGATCGAGCTCGTCACCCGCGGTGACGTCCGTCGCGCCAAGCTGTACTTCCTCCGTGAGCTGCGCGGCAAGGCCGCGAAGATCAAGGAGAAGCGCGACCGCTGAGCTGACTCCAAGGCCATCGGCACGGCCGGATAAGCTTCGGCCCGATGGACACGGACACACAGCACATGGAGCGCGATCGCTCCTCCGGACCCGAAGAGGGGCCGGGGGAGGGGTCGCGCTTCTCGCGTATCCCGGGCCGGATATCCACCGCGATGTCCTGGCGGCGGGCCGTCTCCCTGGGGGCCGCCCTCACGGTGGTGCTGCTGCTGTTCAGCAACTTCGTGGTGCAGCCCTTCCTGATTCCCAGCGGCTCGATGCAGTCGACGCTGCGGGTCGGGGACCGGGTCCTCGTCAATAAACTGGCGTACCGTTTCGGCTCCGCACCGCAGCGCGGCGACGTGGTGGTCTTCGACGGGACGGGCTCCTTCGTACAGGAGACGTCCGGGGGTCACCCCTTCACCGCCCTGCTGCGCGGAGCGGCCGCGTCCCTCGGGCTGGCCGAACCCGCCGAGACCGACTTCGTGAAGCGGGTGGTGGGTGTGGGTGGCGATCGCGTGGTCTGCTGCGACCAGCGGGGGAGGCTTCAGGTGAACGGCCGGTCCGTGGACGAGCAGTACCTCTACCGGGGCGACGAACCGTCCTCGGTGGAGTTCGACATCGTCGTACCCGAAGGCACCCTGTGGATGATGGGTGACCACCGCAGCAACTCGCGTGACTCCCGGGAGCTCCTGGGACAGCCCGGCGGCGGCATGGTCCCGGTGGACATGGTGATCGGGCGGGTCGACTGGCTCGGCTGGCCACTGGGCCGGCTGGGCTCCCTGCCCGGCACCGACGCGTTCGACGGCGTAGGGGTACCGGGCGGAGCCCATGGGTAACCGCGGGCGGCCGCGCGGAGCGTCGGACGAGGAGGTCCCGCTGCCGACCGGGACCAGGCCGACCGCTCGCCGTTCGCTGCCGACCCGGGCGGAGCGCCGCAAACTGGCCCGCAAGGTCAAGCGGCGCAGGCGCAGGTCCGCGGCGAAGGAGATACCCCTCCTCATCCTCGTGGCGCTGCTGATCGCGCTGGTCCTCAAGACCTTCCTGGTGCAGGCGTTCGTGATCCCGTCCGGTTCGATGGAACAGACCATCCGGATCGGCGACCGGGTGCTGGTCGACAAGCTCACGCCGTGGTTCGGTTCGAAGCCGGAGCGCGGCGACGTCGTCGTGTTCAGGGACCCGGGAGGCTGGCTCCAGCAGGAGCAGACGACCCAGGAGGAGGACCCGCCCATCGGCGTCAAGCAGGCCGAGGAACTGCTCACCTTCATCGGGCTGCTGCCGTCCGACGACGAGCAGGACCTGATCAAGCGGGTGGTGGCCGTCGGCGGCGACACGGTCAAGTGCTGCGGCGAGGACGGCCGGATCACGGTCAACGGTGTACCGCTCAATGAGCAGTACGTGCATCCCAACGACAAACCGTCGACCCTCAAATTCGAGGTAAAGGTTCCGGCGGGCCGCATCTTCGTTATGGGTGACCACCGGTCCAATTCCGCCGACTCGCGGTTCCATCTCGACGAACCGGAAAAGGGCACGGTTTCCGAGGACGAGGTCGTGGGACGGGCCGTCGTGATCGCCTGGCCGTTCGGTCACTGGCGCAAGCTGGAGGAACGGGAGACGTACGCCTCGGTCCCGGCCCCCGGCACGGGGACGGCGGCCGGGCCCGCCGGGTCGAATAGTGTGTCCTCTCAGGATCGATACGGAATCGTCCCGTTCCCGACCCCTGCGGAACTCCCGCTCGTTATGGGAGTGGTGAGCCTGCACCGACCAGGGCGCGGGCAGTGGCACGGATTGAGGAGTGGATGTGGGGGATTTGGCGGTCGGCGCACGATCCGGACACGACGAACCCGAGGACCGGCCGGAGAAGGCCGAGTCTCAGGGGGAGGCGTCGGTGGACCGGACGGAGAGTGACGGCGACTCCCCGGACAGCGGTGGCAAGGCTCCGAAGAAGCAACGCTCCTTCTGGAAGGAACTGCCCCTGCTCATCGGTATCGCGCTGATTCTTGCGCTGCTGATCAAGACATTCCTGGTACAGGCGTTCTCGATCCCGTCCGACTCCATGCAGAACACGCTGCAGCGGGGCGACCGGGTACTGGTCGACAAGCTGACACCGTGGTTCGGCTCGGAGCCGGAGCGCGGCGAGGTCGTGGTCTTCCACGACCCGGGCGGCTGGCTGGATGACACCGTGCCGCCCGAGCCCAATGTGGCGCAGAAGTTCCTCAGCTTCATCGGGCTGATGCCCTCCGCCGAGGAGAAGGACCTGATCAAGCGGGTCATCGCGATCGGCGGCGACACGGTGGAGTGCAAGAAGAACGGGCCGGTGACCGTCAACGGCAAGGCCCTGGACGAGAAGTCGTTCATCTTCCCCGGGGACACCCCCTGCAATGACGAACCGTTCGGACCGATCAACGTGCCCGAGGGTCGTATCTGGGTCATGGGCGACCACCGCAGCAACTCGCTGGACTCCCGCTACCACCAGGAGCTGCCCGGTCAGGGCACGGTCTCCACGGACGAGGTCGTCGGCCGGGCCGTCGTCGTCGCCTGGCCGCTCAGCCGCTGGGCGACCCTGCCGGTCCCCGGCACCTTCGACCAGCCCGGGCTGAACGCGGCGGCTGCGATGGCGCCGGGCGCACTGGGTGTAGCCGGAGCGCTGCCCCTCGTGTTGTGGCGCCGCCGGAGGCTGACCCGCGGGCGTACCGCCGGGTAAGGTGCCGACTCGGATCAGCGATTGTCGATCTCCGATGGGGGAGCGCTGGGATGAGCGGAACAGGACGAGTGGGTGACGGCCACGGCCGGCTCGGCAATGTGTTGTCGAGCCTGGCCGTGGCTGTCGGCTGTGTGCTCTTCCTCGGCGGATTCGCCTGGGGAGCTGTGGTGTACAAGCCGTACACGGTGCCGACCGCATCCATGACCCCGACGGTCAACGCCGGGGACCGGGTGCTGGCGGAGCGGATAGACGGCGCCGATGTGAGGCGCGGGGACGTGGTGGTCTTCACCGATTCGGTATGGGGCGACCAGCCGATGGTGAAGAGGGTGGTCGGTGTCGGCGGTGACAAGGTCGCCTGCTGCGATGCCGACGGACGGCTCACCGTGAACGGCGAACCTGTTGAGGAACCGTATCTGCAGACGCAGTCGGTCACGGGGGGCCGGGCCGGGACGCCGGCCGCGCAGCAGGACTTCACGGCCGTGGTGCCCAAGGGCCAGGTGTTCCTCCTGGGTGACGAGCGCAGCACCTCGCTGGACTCCAGGGTCCACCTGGAGGACCCCGGGCAGGGATCGGTTCCGCTCAGCGCCGTGCAGGCCCGGCTGGACGCCGTCGCCTGGCCGTCGCAGAGCCTGATCGAGCGGCCGGAGAGCTTCGCGGGGCTGCCCGGCGGGATCTCGGCCGCCGGGCCGCTGACGCTCCAGCTCGGCGCCGTGGTGGTGGGCGTCGTGCTCATCCTGGGCGGGGCCGCCTACAGCACGATCGCGGCCCGGGTCGCACGCCGCGGCCGCACGGCGGGGCCCGCGGATGCCCGCTGAGTCGCGCAGGGTCGCCAGGGTGGTCCTTCTCGACCCGGACGACCGCATCCTGCTCCTGCACGGATTCGAACCGGACGACCCGGCGAAGACCTGGTGGTTCACCCCGGGCGGCGGCCTGGAGGGCGGGGAGAGCCGGGAGGAGGCCGCACTGCGCGAGCTCGCGGAGGAAACCGGGATCGTGGACGTGGAACTCGGTCCGGTGCTCTGGAAGCGGACCTGCTCGTTTCCGTTCGACGGGCGGCGCTGGGACCAGGACGAGTGGTACTTCCTGGCCCGAACGACGCAGACCGTCACTGCCCCGACGGACCTCACCGACCTGGAGCTGCGCAGTATCGCGGGTTCGAGGTGGTGGACTTCCGCCGAACTGCTCACGGCGCGTGAGACGGTGTACCCGACCAGACTCGCCGAGCTGCTGCGCACGCTGCTCGACGAGGGTCCTCCACGTCATCCGCTGGTCCTGGCCCCCGAAATCGTCTAATCGACCGGGAGCGGGAGAGGCTGACGCACAATAGGGGGACGCACGGCTGAAGGGGAACATGCCATGAGCGCCGAGGACCTCGAGAAGTACGAGACCGAGATGGAGCTGAAGCTCTACCGGGAGTACCGCGATGTCGTCGGTCTGTTCAAATATGTGATCGAGACCGAACGGCGCTTTTACCTCACCAACGACTACGAGATGCAAGTGCACTCGGTTCAGGGTGAGGTCTTTTTCGAGGTGTCCATGGCGGACGCCTGGGTCTGGGACATGTACCGGCCCGCCCGATTCGTCAAACAGGTCCGTGTTCTGACCTTCAAGGACGTCAACATCGAGGAGCTCAACAAGAGCGATCTCGAACTTCCGGGTGGCTGAGTTATCCACAATCGCTGAGTTATCCACCAAGATCCACCAGTTCCGGCCCGACGCGGCAGAGTCGGGGCCGGAGGTGGTGCCGAATGAACGCACGGGGGGCACTCGGGCGGTACGGCGAGGATCTGGCAGCGCGGCTGCTGACCGACGCGGGTATGGCGGTACTGGCACGCAACTGGCGGTGCCGGGCCGGAGAGATCGACATCGTCGCAGGTGACGGCGATGCCTTGGTCATCTGTGAGGTCAAGACCCGCAGGGCGGGAGCCTTCGAGCATCCGATGGCGGCCGTCACACCGGCCAAGGCCGAGCGGCTGCGAAGGCTCGCCGGGATCTGGCTCGACCGGCACGGCGGACCGCCGTCGGGCGGGGTCCGGATCGATCTGGTCGGAGTGATCCTGCCCCGGCGCGGAGCACCCGTTGCCGAGCATGTGCGGGGGGTGGCCTGATGGGGTTCGCTCGTGCGTGTTCGGTGGCGCTGGTCGGCGTCGAGGGCGTGGTGGTGGAGGTCCAGGCGGACCTGGAGCCCGGGGTGGCGGCGTTCACCCTGGTGGGTCTGCCGGACAAGAGCCTGGTGGAGAGCCGGGACCGGGTCAGGGCCGCGGTGGTCAATTCGGGTGCCGAGTGGCCGCAGAAGAAGCTCACGGTGGGCCTCTCCCCGGCGTCCGTGCCCAAAAGTGGCAGCGGATTCGATCTCGCTGTCGCGTGCGCGGTGCTCGGTGCGGCTGAACGCATCGACCCGGCGACCATCGCCGATGTGGTGATGATCGGGGAGCTGGGCCTGGACGGCCGGGTCCGTCCCGTGCGCGGTGTGCTGCCCGCGGTGCTCGCCGCCGCGGAGGCGGGGTATCGGCATGTGGTCGTCCCCGAACAGACCGCCGGGGAGGCGGCCCTCGTACCGGGCGTCTCGGTCCTCGGTGTACGGAGCCTGCGGCAGCTGATCGCCGTGCTCGCGGACGAGCCGGTCCCCGAGGAACCGGTGGCGGCCCAGGGGCGCCCCGACAGCATGCTGGCCGGGCTGATGATGCCCGGAGCCGGGGTGGGGACGGGACTTGCCCCGTTCGCGGCGCAGGGCAGCGACGGCCACCGGCCCGACCTCGCGGACGTCGCCGGCCAGCACAGGGCGCGCAAGGCTCTTGAGGTGGCTGCGGCAGGGGGCCATCACCTGTTGCTCTCGGGTCCGCCGGGCGCCGGGAAGACCATGCTGGCGGAACGGCTCTCGGCGATCCTGCCGCCGCTGACCCGTCAGGAATCCCTCGAAGTGACGGCCGTCCACTCGGTGGCGGGCATCCTCCCGCCGGGCGAACCCCTGGTCACCAGGGCGCCGTACTGCGCACCGCACCACTCGGCGACGATGCAGTCCCTGGTGGGCGGCGGCAACGGCCTGCCGAGGCCCGGAGCGGTTTCGCTGGCTCATAGAGGTGTGCTTTTTCTGGACGAGGCACCGGAGTTCTCCGGACGGGCGCTCGACGCGCTGCGGCAGCCGCTGGAGTCCGGACAAGTGGTGGTCGCCCGTGCGGCCGGAGTGGTGCGGCTGCCCGCGCGGTTCCTGATGGTCCTTGCCGCCAACCCGTGTCCCTGTGGCCGGCACACCCTCAGTGGGGCGGGCTGCGAATGCCCGCCCGCCATGATCCGGCGCTACCAGTCGCGGCTTTCCGGGCCCCTGCTCGACCGGGTCGATCTGAGAGTCGAGGTGGAGCCCGTCAGCCGGGCGGACCTCATGGGGCGCGGTGGGCGGGGCGAGACGACGGCCGAGGTCGCCGCCCGGGTGCGGGAGGCGAGGCAGCGGGCGGCCGACCGGCTCGCGGGCACTCCCTGGACCACCAACAGCGAAGTGCCGGGCCATGAGCTGCGGACCCGGTTGCTCGCGGCCCCCGGTGCGCTGCTCGCGGCCGAACGCGATATGGAACGGGGAGTCCTGACGGCCCGGGGACTGGACCGGGTGCTGAGAGTGGCGTGGACCGTCGCGGACCTCCGGGCCGCCGACCGCCCCGATGCCTCGGACGTCGCGGTGGCCCTGGAACTGCGGACGGGTATCCAGCGAGGGGTGCCGATGGAAGCCGGGGCGTCGTGAACCGGCTGATGGAAGGCGATGGAGGAGACGCGGAGCGCGATGACCGGGCGCGGGCGGCGCGGATGGCTCTGACACGGATTCTCGAACCGGGCGACGAGCGCGCCGGCCGCTGGCTGCGGGAGACCGGTCCGGTCGAACTGGTCCGGCGCCTCACCACCGCCGACGGCTCGGCGGAGCAGCTGCCGGGGATGACGGCTGTGCGGCTGGGTGGCTACCGCTTACGGGCGGCGGCGGCGGCCGAACCGGAGCGGGATCTGGCGGCGGTGGCCGCGGTCGGCGGGCGTTTCGTCTGCCCCGGCGACCGGGAGTGGCCGACCCAGCTCGACGACCTGGGCGATGCCAGGCCGATCGGACTGTGGGTACGGGGGCGTTCCGACCTGCGCCTGTGGGCACTGCGCTCCGTCGCGGTGGTCGGCGCCCGGGCCTGCACACCGTACGGGGCACATATGGCCGCACATCTCGGTTCGGGGCTCGCGGAGCGCGGCTGGGTGGTGGTCTCCGGGGCCGCGTTCGGTGTGGACGGGTCGGCGCATCGCGGAGCCCTGGCCGTGGGTGGCGCGACGATGGCGGTGCTCGCCTGCGGGGTGGACGTCACCTATCCGCGGGGTCACGCCGAGTTGATCGGACGCATGGCCGAACAGGGCCTGATCATGAGCGAGTTGCCGCCGGGTGACCACCCGACGCGCAGCAGGTTCATTCTCCGAAACCGGGTGATCGCCGCCCTGACCCGAGGGACGGTCGTGGTCGAGGCCGAGTACCGCAGCGGCTCGCTGGTCACCGCCCGCAGCGCGCAGCGGCTCGGCCGTTTCACGATAGGGGTACCTGGCCCTGCGACCAGTGGGTTGTCGGCCGGAGTCCACGAATTGCTGCGCGGTGAGGGCGTGTTGGTGACCGACGCCTCCGAAGTGGCCGAACTGGTCGGTGACATCGGCGATCTGGCTCCCGCGAGGCGCGGCCCGGTGCTCCCCAGGGACCTGCTCGACGCCGTGACCGCACGGGTCCTGGAGGCGCTGCCGTACCGGGGCGCCGTCGACGGCCGGGAGGTGGCGCGTACCGCCGGCATCACCGCCGACGAGGCGCTCGGCCGACTGTACGAACTGCACTCACTGGGGTTCGTCGAACGGGAGGGCGACGGATGGCGGTTGACGCCGAGGCCGACATGCAACGGGGACGCGCGGCGAGGCGGTACTTGACCTGGAGCATTCGGGTGAAAAGGTGAAGCCGATGACCTCGGCAGCTCTCTCGGTGATGCCTCCGGGGCCGGCGCACACGGCGACGGCCCCGGATCCCAGTCATGGCCGGCGACGCGCGCGATGGGGCAGAATCGCCCGGTGCAGGTCCCCGGTCCTGCGCGTACCGCTACGCATCGGTCACGCTACGCTCACAAGGATTCCGCACCAGACAGAAGTTCCCCAGCGCTTCACAGCAGAACGGCTCAAGGCACCACATGCCCCAGCACACCTCCGGGTCTGACCGTGCAGCAGTACCACCGGCTGCGCGTGGCACTGTGCGTCCCCCCGCCCCCTCCTCCCTCGACGAGTTGTGGCGTTCCTACAAGTCCACGGGCGACGGGCGGCTGCGGGAGCAGCTGATCCTGCACTACTCGCCCCTGGTGAAGTACGTCGCGGGCCGGGTGAGCGTGGGGCTGCCTTCCAACGTGGAGCAGGCGGACTTCGTCTCCTCCGGAGTCTTCGGACTCATCGACGCCATCGAGAAGTTCGACATCGAGCGGGCCATCAAGTTCGAGACGTACGCGATCACCCGGATCCGTGGCGCGATGATCGACGAACTCAGGGCGCTGGACTGGATCCCCCGCTCCGTGCGGCAGAAGGCGCGGAACGTGGAGCGCGCCTACACCACGCTGGAGGCGCAGTTGCGGCGCACGCCGTCGGAGGCGGAAGTCGCCGCGGAGATGGGCATCGCCCTGGAGGAACTGCACGCAGTTTTCAGCCAGTTGTCACTGGCGAACGTGGTGGCCCTGGAAGAGCTGCTGCACGTCGGCGGCGAGGGCGGCGACCGGCTGAGCCTGATGGACACGCTGGAGGACACCGCCGCCGACAATCCGGTGGAGGTCGCCGAGGGCCGTGAGCTCAGACGGTTGCTCGCCCGGGCCATCAATACGCTCCCCGAACGGGAGAAGACGGTCGTCACCCTCTACTACTACGAAGGTCTCACCCTCGCCGAGATCGGCAACGTCCTCGGGGTCACCGAGAGCCGGGTCAGTCAGATCCACACCAAGTCCGTGCTGCAACTCCGGGCGAAACTGGCCGACGCGGGGCGTTGAAGCGCCTCGGACACCCGCCTTCCGGCGCCCGGCCGGGCCGGCTTCGGCCACTCGAACGCAGGCGCGCACCCCCTCCTGAACACCTGCCGCCGTAGAGTGGATACGTGCCCAGGATTCGAGCGGCCTCCGTGGCCGAGCACCGGACCATGCAGCGCGGCGCCCTCCTGGACGCCGCACGCTCCTTGCTGTCCGAGGGCGGTACGGAGGCATTGACCTTCCCCGCTCTCGCCGAGCGCACAGGACTCGCACGGTCCTCCGTCTACGAGTACTTCCGCTCCCGTGCGGCCGTCGTCGAGGAGCTCTGCGCCGTCGACTTCCCCGTCTGGGCGGCCGAGGTCGAGAATGCGATGGAGCGTGCCCACACGCCGGAGGACAAGATCGAGGCGTACGTCCGCCGGCAGCTCGACCTCGTAGGAGACAGGCGCCACCGGGCGGTCGTGGCGATCTCCGCGAGTGAGCTGGACGCGGGTGCGCGCGAGAAGATCCGGGCCGCGCACGGCGGACTGATCGCCATGATCGTCGAGGCACTGAGCGATCTCGGACATACGCAGCCGAGGCTCGCCGCGATGCTGCTCCAGGGCTCGGTGGACGCCGCGGTGCGCCGTATCGAGCTGGGCGTGGCCGAGGAACCGGGCGTGGTCGCCGACACGGCCGTCGCGATGATCCTGCGCGGTGTAAGGGGCTGACGGCCGCCACTGCCGCGGCCACCGCGAGCATCCCCACATGGACCGCATGGACCGCATGGACCGCATGGACCGCATGGACCGCATGGACCGCATGGACCGTATGCCCGGGCGCCCCGCGCTCTCCGTAGCCCGCTTTCCGGATACCGGCCGCAGGCCAGGACTCCCCTCCGGCCGAGGGCTGCGGCGCCGGTTCCGGTACGCCGAACACCGGCAGCAACCGGGAAGGGCCGCGCCTCAGCAGTGAGGGCGGCAGCAGCGACAGGGGATCCAGATAGGTCCCGCCGCGCCGCAGTCCCCAGTGCAGACAGGCCCCGGGGCAGTGGAACGGCCCCGGCTCCAGAACCGCAACCGGCTGTCCGGCCACGACCTCCTCTCCCTTGGTGACCAGGGAACGCACCGGCTCGTACGTGGTGCGCAGCGGTGGCTCCCCGCTCCCGGCCACCTCGATGGCGAGCACGCCCCGTCCGGCCACCGGCCCGGCAAACGACACCCGGCCCGAGGCGGCCGCCAGCACCGGGACGCCCGGTCCCGCGGCGAGATCGGCGCCGCGGTGCCCCGGCCCGTACGGCCCGGCGGGCGGCTCCCAGCCGCGTACCACCGCAGGGCGGCCCGCCAGCGGCCACGAGCGGTCTCCGTCCGGCGCGGGCCGCCCTGACGCATAGGCCCCGGCGCAGGCGGCCAGGACCGCGAGCAGGGCCGCGGACACGGCGAGCAGAGCCGAGGACGCGGCGAACAGGGTGGCGGCCGGGGAGCGGGACAAGGGCGTTCCACGGGACAAGGGCGTTCCAGGGGTGCAGCGCATGACCGCAACGCTGCCCGGCGCCGCCGGTCCGCGGGGATCATGAACACCGATCTGTGGACAACGGACGGGTTGTGGACATCGCCGTCACCCGGCACCCGGCGGGTCCCGTACACTTCCTTTGGCGATCCGGGTGACCGGGTCGACTTCGCACGCCCCGCCACCACCCTCTCTGCGGACGGTGGCCGCGCTCCTCGGTCCCTTGTGGCACGGCGCGTCGGGGCGTCAGGCGCGACAGCAATCCTGCGGTCGCGATAACCGAGTACCTCAAGGAGTACGGCCATGGCCGTCGTCACGATGCGGGAGCTGCTGGAAAGCGGCGTCCACTTCGGTCACCAGACCCGTCGTTGGAACCCGAAGATGAAGCGCTTCATCTTCACGGAGCGCAACGGCATCTACATCATCGACCTGCTCCAGTCGCTGTCGTACATCGACCGCGCCTACGAGTTCGTCAAGGAGACCGTCGCCCACGGCGGTTCCGTCATGTTCGTCGGCACCAAGAAGCAGGCGCAGGAAGCGATCGCCGAGCAGGCGACGCGCGTGGGCATGCCCTACGTCAACCAGCGCTGGCTCGGCGGCATGCTGACCAACTTCTCCACCGTCTACAAGCGCCTCCAGCGCCTGAAGGAGCTGGAGCTCATCGACTTCGAGGACGTGGCCGCGTCGGGCCTCACCAAGAAGGAGCTCCTGGTTCTCTCGCGCGAGAAGACCAAGCTGGAGAAGACCCTTGGTGGTATCCGCGAGATGCAGAAGGTGCCCAGCGCCGTCTGGATCGTCGACACCAAGAAGGAGCACATCGCCGTCGGTGAGGCGCGCAAGCTCCACATCCCGGTCGTCGCGATCCTCGACACCAACTGCGACCCCGACGAGGTCGACTACAAGATTCCGGGCAACGACGACGCGATCCGCTCCGTCACCCTGCTCACCCGCGTGATCGCCGACGCCGTCGCCGAGGGCCTCATCGCCCGTTCCGGTGCCGCCACCGGTGACTCGAAGCCGGGCGAGAAGGCCGCCGGCGAGCCGCTCGCCGAGTGGGAGCGCGACCTGCTCGAGGGCGACAAGAAGGCCGACGCCGAGGTTCAGACCTCCGCCGAGACCGAGAAGGTCGCGGACGCCGAGGCTGCTGAGATCCCCGCCGCCGAGGCTGCTGTCGAGACCCCCGAGGTCGAGACCCCCGCTGCCGAGGCCGAGGCTCCGGCCGCGGACGCTGAGCAGGCCTGACACCCGTCACGGCTGAAGACGGCGGGGGCCGGTGCCACAAGCACCGCCCCCGCCGTTCACCCGTAGATCTTTCAGACTTCGAGAGAGAAATACAGACTCATGGCGAACTACACCGCCGCTGACGTCAAGAAGCTCCGTGAGCTCACCGGCGCCGGCATGATGGACTGCAAGAAGGCCCTCGACGAGGCCGACGGCAGCGTCGACAAGGCCGTCGAGGCCCTCCGTATCAAGGGTCAGAAGGGCGTCGCCAAGCGCGAAGGCCGTTCTGCCGAGAACGGCGCCGTTGTCTCCCTCATCTCCGAGGACAAGACCTCCGGTGTCCTGCTCGAGCTGAAGTGCGAGACGGACTTCGTCGCCAAGGGCGAGAAGTTCCAGGCCGTCGCCAACGCGCTGGCCGCGCACGTCGCCGCCACCTCCCCGGCCGACATCGAGACGCTTCTCGCGTCCGAGATCGAGGCCGGCAAGACCGTCCAGGCGTACGTGGACGAGGCCAACGCCAACCTCGGCGAGAAGATCGTCCTGGACCGCTTCGCGCAGTTCACCGGCGGTTACGTGGCTGCGTACATGCACCGCACCATGCCCGACCTCCCGCCGCAGGTCGGCGTGCTCGTCGAGCTGGACAAGGAGAACGCCGAGGTCGCCAAGGACGTCGCGCAGCACATCACTGCCTTCGCCCCGAAGTACCTCACCCGCGACGAGGTCCCGGCCGAGACGGTCGAGAACGAGCGTCGGGTCGCCGAGGCCACCTCTCGCGAGGAGGGCAAGCCCGAGGCCGCCCTTCCGAAGATCGTCGAGGGTCGCGTCAACGGCTTCTTCAAGGACGTCGTCGTCCTGGACCAGGCGTTCGCCAAGGACCCGAAGAAGTCCGTCCAGAAGGTCCTGGACGAGGCCGGTGTCAGCCTGAAGCGCTTCTCGCGCATCAAGGTCGGCATCTGAGCACGTCCGCGAACAACGGTGGACCCCGATAGGGTCTAGTGCAGTCGACGGCCGCACTCATGCCGTACGACCGCAGATCTGACGAGGAGGCCATTGCCGCTGAGGGACACCAGACCCACCGGCAATGGCCTTCTTCGTATGTGCACGAGGAGAATTTCCATGGACAAGGGCGCGGACGCCACACAGGCCGACCACAAGCGCGACGA
Organism: Streptomyces sp. NPDC057136; assembly: GCF_042670885.1. Lineage (NCBI taxonomy): Bacteria > Bacillati > Actinomycetota > Actinomycetes > Kitasatosporales > Streptomycetaceae > Streptomyces > Streptomyces sp. NPDC057136. The sequence continues at coordinate 44,912 of NZ_JBHUUV010000022.1, read as the reverse complement.
GGGCACGATTTCCGGACGCTTCATGCTGAAGCTGTCGGGGGAGGCGTTCGCCGGCGGCGGGGGCCTCGGTGTCGACCCCGATGTCGTGCACACCATCGCCCGCGAGATCGCCGCGGTCGTACGGGACGGCGCGGAGATCGCGGTAGTGATCGGCGGCGGGAACTTCTTCCGTGGTGCCGAGCTCCAGCAGCGCGGCATGGACCGGGCCCGGTCCGACTACATGGGCATGCTCGGCACCGTAATGAACTGCCTCGCACTCCAGGACTTCCTGGAGAAGGAAGGCATCGACTCGCGCGTCCAGACCGCCATCACCATGGGCCAGGTCGCGGAGCCGTACATCCCGCTGCGCGCCGTGCGGCATCTGGAGAAGGGGCGCGTCGTCATCTTCGGCGCCGGCATGGGCATGCCGTACTTCTCCACCGACACCACCGCCGCCCAGCGCGCTCTGGAGATCGACGCCAAGGCTCTGCTGATGGGCAAGAACGGGGTGGACGGGGTCTACGACGCCGACCCGAAGACCAACCCCGGCGCGGTGAAGTTCGACGCCCTCGAGTACAGCGAGGTGCTCGCCCGCGATCTCAAGGTCGCCGACGCCACCGCCATCACGCTCTGCCGTGACAACCAGCTGCCGATCCTCGTCTTCGAGCTGACCGCCGAGGGCAATATCGCCCGCGCAGTCAAGGGTGAGAAGATCGGCACGCTTGTGAGTGACGAGGGCACCAGGGCCTGACGGCCCCCAAGGATGGACAACGGCCTGCCGGTCGGACACCGTGCAGGCGAGGACGCGACGCAGGATGACCCGCAGGGCCCGACGATGCCGGGTCCACTCAAGACACGCAGGAGCACGTGGTGATCGAAGAAATCCTCCTCGAGGCCGAGGAGAAGATGGAGAAGGCCGTTGTCGTCGCGAAAGAGGACTTCGCCGCGATCCGCACCGGCCGTGCGCACCCGGCGATGTTCAACAAGATCGTCGCGGACTACTACGGCGCGCTGACCCCGATCAACCAGCTGGCCTCGTTCTCGGTTCCCGAACCGCGGATGGCCGTGGTGACTCCGTTCGACAAGACCGCACTGCGCAACATCGAGCAGGCGATCCGTGACTCCGACCTCGGCGTCAACCCGAGCAACGACGGCAACATCATCCGTGTGACGTTCCCCGAGCTCACGCAGGACCGTCGCAAGGAGTACATCAAGGTCGCCAAGACCAAGGCCGAGGACTCCAAGATCTCGATCCGCTCCATCCGCCGCAAGGCGAAGGAGACGCTCGACAAGCTCGTCAAGGACAAGGAGTCCGGCGAGGACGAGGTGCGTCGCGCGGAGAAGGAGCTCGACGACACCACCGCGAAGTACGTCGCTCAGGTGGACGAGCTGCTCAAGCACAAGGAAGCCGAGCTGCTCGAAGTCTGATGAACGACTCTTCCTGGGGTGCCCCGCAGGGAGCCGGTTACTGGGGCGCGCCCCAGATGGGAGCCGCCCCGGCGGGTCCTGCATACGATGTGCATGACGCCCAGCACACTCGGCCCATGCCCATCGTGCCGGACGTTCCCGACGCAGGTAGAGACGCTGACAACCGCGATGACCGGGACAGGGAGGCCGCGCGCGTCAGCGGCCCCCTGTTCCGTGACGAGATGCCGCAGGAGCCCATGTCCACCCCGCCGCAGCCCCCGCCGAAGAAGCGTGCCGGGCGTGATCTCCGCGCCGCCATAGGGGTGGGTGTGGGGCTCGGTGCCGTCATCTTCGCCTCGCTCTTCGTCGTGAAGGCCGCCTTCATCGGCGTGATCGTCGCCGCCGTCGTGGTCGGTCTGTGGGAGCTCACCACCCGCCTGGAGGAGCGCAAGGGCATCAAGGCGCCCCTCGTGCCGCTCGCGGTCGGTGGCGCGGCCATGGTTGTCGCCGGGTATGTGCGCGGGGCGGAGGGTGCCTGGGCCGCCATGGCGCTCACCGCGCTCGCCGTGCTGGTCTGGCGGATGACCGAACCGCCCGAGGGATACCTCAAGGACGTCACGGCCGGCGTGTTCGCCGCCTTCTACGTGCCGTTCCTGGCCACCTTCGTCGCGATGCTGCTCACCGCCGACGACGGCCCGCAGCGGGTCCTGACGTTCCTGCTGCTGACCGTGGTCAGCGACACGGGGGCGTACGCGGTGGGCTGGCGCTTCGGCAAGCACAAGCTCGCGCCGCGCATCAGCCCCGGCAAGACCCGCGAGGGCCTGCTCGGTGCCGTGAGTTTCGCCATGGTCGCCGGTGCGCTGTGCATGGAGTTCCTGATCGACGACGGCTCCTGGTGGCAGGGACTGCTGCTGGGTCTCGCGGTCGCCGCCAGTGCCACCCTCGGTGACCTGGGCGAATCCATGATCAAGCGCGATCTGGGGATCAAGGACATGGGCACGCTGCTGCCCGGCCACGGCGGCATCATGGACCGGCTGGACTCGCTGCTGCCGACCGCGCCCGTGGTCTGGCTGCTGCTGGTGCTTTTCGTCGGATCGGGCTGACGCACCGCGTCGGCACACCGTCTGACCTGCAATGTTGTGAGTGAGGGTCCGTTGTCCACAGGACGGCGGGCCCTCACTCGTCTGTCTGCGACACTGGATGAACCATGCCTAAGCCCGGAGAACTCACTTTTGTCGCGCCCCGCGGAGCCACGAAGCCGCCGCGGCATCTCGCCGACCTCACGCCCGACGAGCGCAAGGAAGCAGTCGCCGCGATCGGCGAGAAGCCGTTCCGCGCCAAGCAACTGTCGCAGCACTACTTCGCGCGGTACGCGCACGACCCGTCGGAGTGGACCAACATTCCGGCCGGTTCGCGGGCCGGTCTCGCCGAGGCGCTGTTCCCCGATCTGATGTCCGTGGTGCGGCACATCAGCTGCGACGACGACACCACCCGTAAGACCCTCTGGAAGCTGCATGACGGGACGCTCGTGGAGTCCGTCCTCATGCGCTACCCGGAGCGGGTGACGATGTGCATCTCCTCGCAGGCGGGCTGCGGGATGAACTGCCCGTTCTGCGCCACGGGGCAGGCCGGGCTCGACCGCAATCTGTCGACCGCCGAGATCGTGCACCAGATCGTGGACGGCATGCGGGCGCTGCGTGACGGTGACGTTCCGGGTGGGCCCGCGCGGCTCTCCAATATCGTCTTCATGGGCATGGGCGAGCCCCTCGCCAACTACAAGCGCGTCGTCGGTGCGATCCGCCGGCTGACCGACCCCGAGCCCGACGGGCTGGGCCTTTCGCAGCGCGGGATCACCGTCTCCACCGTGGGCCTGGTGCCCGCGATGCTGCGCTTCGCCGACGAGGGCTTCAAGTGCCGTCTCGCCGTCTCGCTGCACGCCCCGGACGACGAGCTGCGCGACACGCTCGTCCCCGTGAACACGCGCTGGAAGGTGCGGGAGGTGCTGGACGCCGCGTGGGAGTACGAGGCGAAGTCCGGCCGCCGTATCTCCATCGAGTACGCGCTGATCCGCGACATCAACGACCAGGCGTGGCGGGGCGACCGGCTCGGCCGGCTGCTCAAGGGTAAGCGTGTCCACGTCAACCTGATCCCGTTGAACCCGACGCCCGGTTCCAAGTGGACTGCTTCGCGGCCCGAGGACGAGAAGGCGTTCGTCGAGGCCATCGCGGCCCACGGCGTGCCGGTCACGGTCCGGGACACCCGCGGCCAGGAGATCGACGGGGCCTGCGGACAGCTGGCGGCCTCCGAACGCTGAGGTGGAAGGGGCCCGGTGTAACCTGGGCGCCACATTCAACTTCATATTCCGACAGGGGAGCGCCACAGCGCTGAGAGTGCGGCACCAAGGACAGGTTGGCCGCAGACCCTCTGAACCTCGCCCGGGTCATTCCGGGTAGGAAGTTCGGACCTTACTCAAGCTGTTGCGCCCTGCCCGTTTCCCGATGATCACCGGGGAGCGGGCAGGGCCGCGTCTCTTCCTGGTCACGTCCAGGAGGAATCACATGAGCACCACCAAGAAGATCACCGTGACCGCGGTCGCCGCCGCGCTCGGTGTCACGGCTCTCGCGGGCTGCGGCAGTTCCGACGACGCGGCTTCCGAGGGAACGAAGGGCTCAGGCTCCAAGACCGTGACGCTGGTCAGCCACGACTCCTTCAACGCCTCGAAGGACGTACTGAAGGCGTTCACCAAGGAGACCGGCTACACCGTCAAGGTCCTGAAGAGCGGTGACGCCGGTGCCGCTCTCAACCAGGAGATCCTGACCAAGGGCTCCCCGCGCGGTGACGTGTTCTTCGGTGTCGACAACACGCTGCTCTCCCGCGCCCTCGACAACGGCCTGTTCACGCCGTACGAGGCGAAGGGCCTCGACCGGGTCGCGGACGATGTGCAGCTCGACGCGGACAAGCACCGGGTCACGCCCGTCGACACCGGGGACATCTGCGTCAACTACGACAAGAAGTACTTCGCCGACAAGAAGCTCGCGCCGCCGCAGTCCTTCGACGATCTGCTGAAGCCCGCGTACAAGGACCTTCTCGTCACCGAGAACGCCGCCACCTCCTCGCCCGGTCTCGGCTTCCTCCTCGGCACCGTCGCTACCAAGGGCGAGGACGGCTACGAGGACTACTGGAAAAAGCTGAAGGACAACGGCGTCAAGGTCGTCGACGGCTGGGAGCAGGCGTACAACGACGAGTTCTCCGGCTCCGCGGGCGGCAAGAAGGCCAAGGCCGACCGGCCCCTCGTGGTCTCCTACGCCTCCAGCCCGCCCGTCGAGGTGCTGTACGCGGAGCCTCAGCCGGACGAGGCCCCGACCGGCGTCGCCACCGGGACCTGCTTCCGCCAGATCGAGTTCGCGGGTCTGCTGGACGGCGCGAAGAACGAGGCCGGCGGCAAGGCCCTGCTGGACTTCCTGATCGGCCAGAAGTTCCAGGAGGACATGCCGCTGAACATGTTCGTGAACCCGGTCGCGAGCGATGCGAAGCTGCCCGAGCTCTTCACGGAGTTCGGCGCGAAGGTCGACAAGCCGGCAACCGTGGCCCCGGAGAAGATCGCCGAGAACCGTGAGCAGTGGGTCCGGTCGTGGTCCTCACTCGTGGTGAAGTAGCCGGCAGCTCCGTGCGTAAGGGGCAGGGGCGTAAGGGGCAGGTACGCGGGAACGCGGTGCGACTCGGCCTGATGGCCGTGCCCGTCGCGTTCTTCGCGCTGTTCTTCGCCTACCCCGTCGCCGCGATCGTAGGCCGCGGGCTGAAGGACGCGGGCCGGTGGCAGTTCGGCCGGATCGGTGAGGTGCTGGGCCGGCCGGAGATCCTCGACGTCCTGTGGTTCACGACCTGGCAGGCCCTCGCCTCCACGGCGCTCACCCTGATCCTCGCGCTGCCCGGTGCCTATGTGTTCGCCCGCTTCGACTTCCCCGGCAAGCAGCTGCTGCGGGCCGTCGTCACTGTGCCGTTCGTCCTGCCTACCGTGGTCGTCGGGACGGCGTTCCTGGCGCTCCTCGGCCGCGGCGGCTTCCTCGACGAGCTGTGGGGTGTGCGGCTCGACACCACCGTGTGGGCGATCCTGCTCGCCCATGTCTTTTTCAACTACGCCGTGGTCGTACGGACCGTCGGCGGCCTGTGGTCGCAGCTCGACCCCCGGCAGGAGGAGGCCGCCAGGGTCCTCGGTGCCGGCCGGTTCGCTGCCTGGCGCCGGGTGACCCTGCCCGCACTGGCGCCCGCCGTGGCCGCCGCGGCGCTGATGGTCTTCCTCTTCACGTTCACCTCCTTCGGCGTCGTGCAGATCCTCGGCGGCCCGGCCTACTCCACCCTCGAAGTGGAGATCTACCGGCAGACCGCCCAGCTCCTCGATCTGCCGACGGCCGCGGTGCTGACCCTCGTACAGTTCGCCGCGGTCGGCGCGATCCTCGCCGTGCACGCCTGGACCGTACGGCGGCGCGAGACCGCGCTGAAGCTGGTCGATCCGGAACAGACCGCCCGCAGGCCGCGCGGTGCCGGGCAGTGGGCCATGCTCGGCGGGGTGCTGCTGACCGTCCTGCTGCTGATCCTGCTGCCGCTCGGCGTGCTGGTGGAACGCTCCCTGGACGGGCCCGGCGGTTACGGCTTCGCGTTCTACCGGGCCCTGCAGTCCGCCGACGCGAGCGGCTCCACGTTCCTCGTCCCGCCGCTCGAAGCCGTCTGGAACTCGCTTCAGTACGCGCTCGTCGCGACCCTCATCGCGCTCTTCGTCGGCGGGCTCGCCGCGGCGGCGCTGACCATCCCCCACTCTCGGCTTCCCTCGAGCGGGAGGTACCCCCTCGCCGGGCGGCTGGTGCGCGGGTTCGACGCGCTGCTGATGCTGCCGCTCGGGGTGTCCGCCGTGACGGTCGGCTTCGGCTTCCTGATCACGCTCGACAAGCCGCCGCTGGATCTGCGGACGTCCTGGATTCTGGTGCCGCTCGCGCAGGCGCTGGTGGGTGTCCCCTTCGTCGTACGGACCATGCTGCCGGTCCTGCGGGCGGTGGACGGGCGGCTGCGGGAAGCGGCGGCGGTGCTCGGGGCCTCGCCACTGCGGGCCTGGCGCGAGGTCGACCTGCCGCTCGTGCGCAGGGCGCTGCTGGTCGCCGCGGGCTTCGCGTTCGCCGTGTCGCTCGGCGAGTTCGGCGCGACTGTGTTCATCGCGCGCCCGGACAATCCGACGCTGCCGGTCGCGGTGGCCCGGCTGCTGGGGCGGTCCGGAGAGCTCAACTACGGGCAGGCGATGGCGCTCAGCACGATTCTGATGCTCGTCTGCGCGGTGTCGCTGCTTCTGCTGGAACGTATCCGCACCGACCGATCCGGGGAGTTCTGACCATGCTGACACTGGAATCGGCTACGGTCCGCTTCGGGAAGCGGAAGGCGCTCGACGCGGTGGACCTGGAGGTCGCCGACCACGAGATCGTCTGTGTGCTGGGGCCGAGCGGCAGCGGGAAGTCGACGCTGCTGCGGGTGGTCGCCGGGCTGCAGCCGATGGACGGCGGCCGGGTGCTGCTGGGCGGCGCCGACCAGGCGGGGGTGCCGGTGCACCGGCGGGGCCTCGGCCTGATGTTCCAGGACCACCAGCTGTTCCCGCACCGCGATGTCGGCGCCAATGTCGCCTTCGGGCTGCGGATGCACGGTGCCGGGCGGGCGGAGCGGGAGCGCGGAGTGGCCGGGCTGCTCGACCTGGTGGGGCTGCCGGGCGCCGAGCGACGGGCCGTCGCCGCACTGTCGGGCGGCGAGCAGCAGCGTGTCGCGCTCGCCCGTGCGCTCGCCCCCAGCCCGAAACTGCTGATGCTGGACGAGCCCCTGGGGCAGCTGGACCGGAGCCTGCGCGAACGCCTGGTCGTCGAACTCCGTACGCTCTTCGGCCGTCTGGGCACGACGGTGCTGGCGGTCACGCACGACCAGGGCGAGGCGTTCGCGCTCGCCGACCGGGTGGTGGTGATGCGCGACGGGCGGATCGCCCAGACGGGCACCCCGCTGGAGGTCTGGCAGCGGCCCGCTTCCGCGTTCGTCGCCCGCTTCCTCGGCTTCGACAACGTGGTGGACGCCGAGGTGACCGGCACGGTGGCGGACACGGTCTGGGGCAAAGCGGCGGTGTCCGAGGGGGAGTGGCAGGGCTCGTGCGAGCTGCTGGTGCGGCCCGCCGGGGTGCGGATCGGCGCCCCCGAGGACGGCCTGCGCTGCACCGTGGGAGTGCGTACGTTCCGGGGGCACCACGTCTCCGTACTGCTGCACCCGGAGAGCGGGCCCGTGCTGGAGGCGGAGTGCGTGCTGCGGGACACTCCGGAGGAGGGCGCCTCGGTCGGGGTGACCTTCGATGTGGCGGAGACCGTGGTCCTGGCACCTCCGGCCGGGGACCGCTCGAGCAGTGACCGGGAGTGACCGTGGGGTTACCGGCTGGCGGCACCCCTCGGATCCTGGTCCCCTGGAATCGGCAGTACCGTCGGCGGCCCAGGAAAGGACCAGGACCATGAGCGGGTCAGTACGCGAGGGGATCGACCTCACCCGTGTCTTCGAAGCCCCGCGGGAGCGGGTGTTCGAGGCGTGGACGACGCCGGAACGCTTCGCCGCCTGGTACGGGGGCCACGCCGACGTACCGCTCGACCGGGTGGCGATGGATGTCAGGCCGGGCGGGGAGTGGAGCCTGGTCATCGTCGTGCCGGGCACCGAGATGCCCTTTCACGGGGTCTACCGCGAGGTGGTCGAACCGGAGCGGCTGGTCTTCACGCTGAAGGACGCGAGCGCCGCCGACGAGGCCGAGGGCGAGATCGTCACCGCCACGTTCACCGGTCGCGGGCGCACCACCGAGATGACGTTCCGCCAGCGCGGCGGGAATCTCACCCCCGAGCAGTACGCGGCGGCGGAGGACGGCTGGGAGGCGTTCTTCGACACCCTCACCACGGTCCTCGCGGACACCCGCTAGGGCCGCCGGACCCTGCTCCCCGATCCGGCCCTCGCGGACCCGTCAGGCGGTCAGGGGCAGCGCGGCCAGCGCAGCCACCGCCCAGGTCAGCGGGGCGAACACGGCCAGCAGCGCGCCCGCGCGCAGTGCGGTGACGCTGCGCAGCGACGATGCCGGGGCGCCCATCCTGAGCAGCGTGTCGGCCGTCTGGACGCGGGCCTGCTTGGCCTCCAGCGCCGACGTCAGCAGCGTCGCCGTCGTACAGCCAAGGACGAGCGCCGCACCGAGGGCGGTGAGGGGACCGAAGGGGCGGGGCCCCGTCCCGTACAGCGCGACGGCCGCGATCACGCCCGACAGCACCGCGCAGAGTACCCCGATCGGGCGGCCGATCCGGCGCGACTCGTCCATCAGAACCCGGCCCGCGAGCAGACGGATGGCTCCCGGGCGCACCGCCTGGAGCAGCTGCCCGCAGAGGTAGGTGAGGCCGGGGCCGGCCATGGCCAGGCCGATCGCCGTCAGGGTCCAGCCCGCCAGTACGCCGGCCGGGGTGGCGTCCAGCCGGCCAGGCAGCGGGAACGGGCTGCCCGCCGCTCCCCGGCTCGCGTACGCCTCGACCGCGAGACCGGCCGCCGTCAGGGCGACGCCCCACGGCAGACCGGACGGAGCCCAGGACGGACCGGCCTCCTCGGCGGTCTCGGCGGTGTCGGCGGGGGGATTCAGGGGCCGGGCACGCAGTGCGAGCGCACTCGCGAGCGCGGAGGCCACCGGTACGAGGGTGAGCAGGGTGAGGGCGGCTGCCAGCGGCAACGGGGCGTCCGCGCCCAGCAGTTCGGCAGCGCCGCCGTCGAACGGCAGCCCGGTCAGATCGCCGCGCAGGTGGAGGAAGAAGAGCAGGGCCACCATCGAGCCGAGCGTGGTGGAGACCGCGGTGGAGACGGCCGCGAGTACGGAGAGTCTGACCGGCCCGAGTCCGATGGCGGAGAGCCCGGGGCGCGGCCGGGTGCCCGGGTCCGTCCGGGCCACCGCGACGGCGAACTGCACGGTGGCCGCCAGCGGGACGAAGCACCACAGCAGCCGCAGCACCGAACCGGTGGCCTGTGCCGGGTGCCCGGAGGCGTATCCCAGGGTGCACAGCAGCAGGAAGCCGACCCCGGCCGACGCGGCGGCGACGAGCAGGCGCCGCATCAGCACCAGGGGATGCGTACCGCGGGTCAGACGGAGAGCGAGCACGCCGGGCGGCCTTCCGTATCGGATACGGCGGGCAGGGAGACGGTGCTGACGCGGCGGCCGTCCAGCAGGGCGACGGCGCGGTCGGCGAGGGCGGCGACCTCCACGTCATGGGTGGCGAGGACGACCGTGATGCCGTGCGAGCGGGCCGCGGTCGTCAGGGTGCGCAGGAGCTGGGTGCGTTCCGCGCGGTGGAGCGTCGCGGTCGGCTCGTCGGCGAAGATCACCGACGGTGAGGCGGCCAGTGCCCGGGCGACGGAGACCCGCTGGCGCTGTGCCTGGAGCAGTGCGTGCGGGCGCTTCTTGGCGAGCATGGCGATGTCGAGGCGCTCCAGCCACTCCAGCGCGGCCTTCTTGGCCGCCCGGTGCGAGGTGCCCTGCAGGAGCAGCGGAAGGGCAGCGTTCTCCCAGGTGGTCAGTTCCGGTACGAGCTGGGGTTCGGGGGCGATCCAGGCGAAGCGCTCGCGGCGCAGTTGCTCGCGCAGGCGCGGGCCCATCGTGTGGACGGGGAGGCTGTTGAACCAGACCTCGCCCTGCTGGGGCACCAGCTGTCCGGACAGACAGTGCAGCAGCGTGGTCTTTCCGCTGCCGCGCGGCCCGGTCACGGCCAGGATCTCGCCGTCGCTGATGCCGACGGAGACACCGCCGAGGCCGGGCGAGCCGTTGTGGGAGTGGTGCAGGGAACGCGCCCAGATCAAGTCGTTGTCCGGCGGGGCCACCATGGCGTACACCTCGGTTCAGATCAGTTTTCCCGTTCCCCCGTATGGGGGAACGAAGACGCGGCCGATCGGTCACTCGGCACGGTAGGCAGCCCGGCCCGGGTGTGCGCACAGCACGCGGCCCGGATGCGCTCCTTCTCACTCGAAAGGCGTATCCGGGCCGCGTGGACCGTATGAAATGACCGCTGGAACGTCGTCAGCCAGGGGTCACCGTCGGGGTCAGAGCTTCGTCCACGCCTCCGTGAGCACGGCCCGCAGGATGCCCTCGATCTCGTCGAAGGTCGACTGGTCGGAGATCAGCGGCGGCGCGAGCTGGACGACCGGGTCGCCACGGTCGTCGGCCCGGCAGTACAGACCGTTCTCGTACAGCGCCTTGGAGAGGAAGCCGTACAGGACGCGCTCGGTCTCCTCGTCGGTGAAGGTCTCCTTGGTGACCTTGTCCTTCACCAGCTCGATGCCGTAGAAGAAGCCGTTGCCGCGGACGTCGCCGACGATCGGCAGGTCGTGCAGCTTCTGCAGCGTCTTCAGGAACGCGCCCTCGTTGTCGAGAACGTGCTGGTTGAGGCCCTCGCGCTCGAAGATGTCGAGGTTGGCGAGGCCGACCGCCGCGGAGACCGGGTGGCCACCGAAGGTGTAACCGTGCAGGAAGGTGTTGCCACCCTCGTAGAACGGCTCGGCCAGACGGTCGGAGATGATGCAGGCGCCGATCGGGGAGTAGCCCGAGGTCATGCCCTTGGCGCAGGTGATCATGTCCGGCACGTAGTCGAACTTGTCACAGGCGAACATCGTGCCGAGGCGGCCGAAGGCGCAGATGACCTCGTCGGAGACGAGCAGCACGTCGTACTTGTCGCAGATCTCGCGCACGCGCTGGAAGTAGCCGGGCGGCGGCGGGAAACAGCCACCGGCGTTCTGTACGGGCTCCAGGAAGACCGCGGCGACGGTGTCCTCGCCCTCGAAGAGGATCTCCTGCTCGATCTGGTCGGCGGCCCAGCGGCCGAAGGCCTCCGGGTCGTCGCCGAAGAGCGGGGCGCGGTAGATGTTGGTGTTCGGCACCTTGTGCGCGCCGGGAACCAGCGGCTCGAAGGGGGCCTTCAGGGCCGGCAGGCCGGTGATCGACAGGGCGCCCTGCGGGGTGCCGTGGTAGGCGACCGCACGCGAGATGACCTTGTACTTGGTCGGCTTGCCCTTGAGCTTGAAGTACTGCTTGGCCAGCTTCCAGGCGGTTTCGACGGCCTCGCCGCCACCGGTGGTGAAGAAGACCTTGTTGAGGTCACCCGGGGCGTGGTTCGCGAGGCGCTCGGCGAGCTCCACGGCCTTCGGGTGGGCATAGGACCACACCGGGAAGAAGGCCAGCTCCTGCGCCTGCTTGTACGCCGCTTCGGCGAGCTCGTGACGGCCATGTCCCGCGTTGACCACGAACAGGCCGGAGAGGCCGTCGAGGTAGCGCTTGCCCTTGTCGTCGAAGATGTAGGTGCCCTCGCCACGCACGATGGTGGGAACGGGCGCGTTCTCGTAGTCCGACATGCGGGTGAAGTGCATCCACAGGTGGTCGTACGCGGTTCGGCTGAGGTCCTTGCTCACGGCTATCGGGTTCCCCACATATAGGTCTGCTTCTTGAGCTTGAGGTAGACGAAGCTCTCGGTGGAGCGCACGCCGGGTATGGCCCGGATGCGTTTGTTGATCGTCTCCAGCAGGTGGTCGTCGTCCTCACAGACGATCTCCACCATCAGGTCGAAGGAGCCCGCGGTCATGACCACGTACTCACATTCGGCCATGGCCGCCAGGGCTTCCGAGACGGGGTCGAGGTCTCCCTCGACATTGATGCCGACCATCGCCTGTCGGCGGAGTCCCACGGTGAGTGGGTCCGTGACGGCGACGATCTGCATCACGCCCTGGTCGAGCAACTTCTGGACGCGCTGTCGCACGGCCGCTTCGGACAGGCCTACGGCCTTGCCGATCGCGGCGTACGGACGGCGTCCGTCCTCCTGGAGCTGCTCGATGATTGCGAGAGAGACGGCATCGACCGTTGGGGACGATCCGTTCCCGGTCCTGGAGTCTGCGCTGCGACTGGCCACAGACCCACTCTGCACCGGGACTCGTCTGTCTGGCAACCCCAGATCGATGAAATTCGTTGTTTTGAGGCCCGGATATCACTGAATCCGAAGTTGGCGGTCTGTGGGTATGTCGAAAGCGTCACCGAAGCGATTAGGGTGGAATCTCATCCATCGGACAGCCGACAGGAGGGGTGGTTGTGACCACCGAGGTGCGCCGTCTGCGCAACTACATCAACGGAGAGTTCCGGGACGCCGCGGACGGGCGGACCATCGACGTGGTCAACCCGGTGACGGAAGAGGTCTACGCGACCTCCCCGCTCTCCGGACAGGCCGACGTCGATGCCGCCATGGAGGCGGCAGCCGCCGCATTCCCGGCCTGGCGTGACATCACCCCGGCCGAGCGTCAGAAGGCCCTGCTCAAGATCGCGGACGCCTTCGAGGAGCGCGCCGAGGACCTCATCGCGGCCGAGTCGGAGAACACCGGCAAGCCGCTGGAGCTCACCCGTACCGAAGAAGTCCCGCCGATGGTGGACCAGATCCGCTTCTTCGCGGGTGCCGCCCGGCTGCTCGAAGGCCGCTCGGCCGGCGAGTACATGGAGGGTCTGACTTCCATCGTCCGCCGCGAGCCGGTGGGCGTGTGCGCCCAGGTCGCGCCGTGGAACTACCCGATGATGATGGCCGTCTGGAAGTTCGCCCCGGCGCTCGCCGCGGGCAACACCGTCGTCATCAAGCCGTCCGACACCACCCCGGCGTCGACCGTGCTGATCGCCGAGATCATCGGCCAGATCCTCCCCAAGGGCGTCTTCAACGTCATCTGCGGCGACCGGGACACCGGCCGCGCGATGGTCGAGCACCCGACCCCGGCGATGGCCTCCATCACCGGTTCGGTACGGGCCGGCATGCAGGTCGCCGAGTCCGCGGCCAAGGACGTCAAGCGCGTTCACCTGGAGCTCGGCGGCAAGGCGCCCGCCGTGGTCTTCGAGGACAGCGACATCGCCAAGGCCGTCGAGGGCATCTCCGTCGCGGGCTTCTTCAACGCCGGCCAGGACTGCACGGCCGCGACCCGCGTCCTGGTCCACGAGTCGATCCACGACGACTTCGTCACCGCGCTCGCCAAGGCCGCGGCCGACACGAAGACCGGGCTCCCGGACGACGAGGACGTGCTCTACGGCCCGCTCAACAACGCCAACCAGCTGAAGCAGGTCACCGGCTTCATCGAGCGCCTTCCCGCCCACGCCAAGGTCGAGGCGGGCGGTCAGCGCGTCGGTGACAAGGGCTACTTCTACGCCCCGACCGTGGTCTCCGGCCTCAAGCAGGACGACGAGATCATCCAGAACGAGGTCTTCGGCCCGGTCATCACCGTGCAGTCGTTCACGGACGAGGCACAGGCGCTGGAGTACGCGAACGGCGTCGAGTACGCGCTGGCGTCCTCGGTGTGGACCAAGGACCACTCCCGCGCCATGCGGATGTCCAAGAACCTCGACTTCGGCTGTGTGTGGATCAACACCCACATCCCGCTCGTCGCCGAGATGCCGCACGGCGGATTCAAGAAGTCCGGCTACGGCAAGGACCTCTCCGCGTACGGCTTCGAGGACTACACCCGCATCAAGCACGTCATGACGTCGCTCGACGACTGACCGGCGTACCGCGCAGCGGTTTCACGGCCCCGGGCTCGCGCCCGGGGCCGTTCCCGTGTCCCGGCGCCGCATCATCGACAGGGTGTGCGGACCGGGCATGCCCCGCTGGACGGTTGGTCCATTGCCCGCCGCGGCGCCCGACCGGCATCCTGCGCAGGTGCGAGCGATCTTGAAACACTCCATGTCCCGCCGTTCCCTGCTGCGCTCCCTCGGGGCGGGAGCGGCCGGTGCCGCGCTGGCGGGCTGCGGGGTGCCCGCCGCCTATGTCGAGCCGGGCGACCGCGCAGGCCGCGACACCTCGGACAGCGACCGCTCCCTGCACTTCGCCAACTGGCCGTTGTACATCGACACCGAGGACACCGACGGCACGGGCGAGTCCCGGCGGCCCACCCTCGACGCGTTCACGAAGCGCACCGGGATCTCCGTCACGTACACCGAGGAGATCAACGACAACGACGAGTTCTTCGGGAAGATCAGCCCGGCGCTGATCAACCATCAGAGCACCGGCCGGGACCTGATCGTCGTCAGCGACTGGATGGCCGCCCGCTTCGTACGTCTGGGCTGGGTGCAGGAGATGGACCGGGCCGCGCAGCCCAACGTGGCCGAGTACCTCGATCCGCAGCTGCGTTCCCCCGCCTTCGACGAGGGCAGGACGCACAGCGTGCCCTGGCAGTCCGGGATCACCGGCATCGCGTACAACCGCAGGAAGCTCGGCCGCGAGATCCAGCACACGAGCGACCTGTGGGCGGGCGATCTGCGCGGCAAGGTGTCGCTGCTGTCCGGGCTCGACGAGTCCTTCGCGCTGCTCATGCAGGGCAACGGGGTCGACATCACCCGCTGGACGGCCGACGACTTCCACGAGATGTGCGAACAGGTGGACAAGCTGGTCAGGTCCCGGCACATCCGCCGCTTCACCGGCAACGACTACATCAAGGACCTGTCCACCGGCGATGTTCTCGCGTGCCAGGCATACTCCGGCGATGTCATCCAGCTCCAGGCCGACAACCCGGACATCGAGTTCGTGGTGCCGCAGGAAGGGGCGGAGCTGTGGTCGGAGAGCCTGATGATCCCCAACCTCGCCGGGCACAAGCGCAACGCGGAGAAGCTGGTCGACCACTACTACGAGCCGGAGGTGGCGGCCGAACTGGCGACCTGGGTCAACTACGTCTGTCCGGTCCCCGCCGCCCGCGAGGTGCTGGCCTCCTCGAAGGACGAGGAGACCGCCGCGCTCGCCGAGGACCCGCTGATCTTCCCCGACGACGCGATGCGCAAGCGGCTTGCCATCGCCAGGGACATCACCGCCGAGGAGCGATCCGACTTCGCCAAGAAGTGGAACTCCATCGTCGGCCTGTAGGGCGGGCCCCGCCGGCGTCCCGGTGTGACCCCTACGGCTTCCGGGCCACCGCGCCGAACTGGGCGACCTCGGTCTCCTGGCTGCCGGGCTCGGCGCGCCAGCGCGCGCAGGACACGATGCCGGGCTCCAGGATGTCCAGACCGTCCATGAACGCGACGAACTCGGCGCGGGTGCGGGCGGTGATCGGCGGGGTGGCGTTCTCGTTCCAGAAGCGCATCGCCGCCTCGTTGCCCTCGCCGCCCAGCTCCAGCGTGGGGTGGGTGAGCACCAGATAGCTGCCGGACGGCACCGCGTCCATCAGCTTCCGTACGATGTCCTGCGCCTCGCCGGTGTCCAGGACGAAGTTCAGGATGCCGAGCATCATTACCGCGACCGGCTGCTTCAGGTCCAGGGTCGGCTCGACGGAGCGCAGGATCTGCTCCGGGTGGTGGGCGTCCGCGTCGATGTACTCGGTGGCGCCCTCGGGGGAACTGGTGAGCAGCGCCCTCGCGTGCGTCAGCACGATCGGGTCGTTGTCGACGTAGACGACCCGGGAGCGCGGCGCGGTGTGCTGGGCGATCTCGTGGGTGTTGTTGAAGGTCGGCAGGCCCGTTCCGATGTCCAGGAACTGCGTGATGCCCCGGTCCCCGGCCAGGTGCCGCACCACCCGGCCGAGGAACGCCCGGTCGGCGCGCGCCACTTCGCCGATGCTCGGATACATGCCGGTGACCTGGTCGCCGACCGCCCGGTCCACGGGGTAGTTGTCCTTGCCGCCCAGCCAGTAGTTCCATACCCGGGCGTTGTGCGCGACGTCGGAACGGACGCGGGCGGGGACGGATTCGGTGCTGGGGTCGGTCACGTCTGCTCCTCTGGTGCCGGGCCGGGCATCACGGGCGATGCCGCGCCGTCCATCATGCCGGATCGATCAAGAAGCCCTGCGCACGGGGAAGTTGGCGAGCAGACCGTGCAGTGCGTCGACACGGTTCGTGGTGATCGAGTCGACGCCCTGGCTGATGAGGCGGCGCATCGTGCGTTTGGTGTCGGCCGTCCAGGCGGAGACCAGCATCCCGTCCAGGTGCACCCGGTCCGTCAGTTCCCGGGTCACCAGGCCGAACCGGTAGTTCATCCAGCGGGGCTTCACGGCGTCCAGGAGCGCGGCGCGCGGCGGCGCGAGCGTGTTCCAGGTCAGCGCGATCTCGGCGGACGGATCGGCTGCCCGGACGCGGAGCATCGCCCCGCCGCCCGCGCAGTAGTACACCCGCTCGGCCGCCCCGCACTCATGGACCACGCCGACGATGGTCCGTACGGAGGCGTCGGTGCAACCGGGCAGGTCGATCATGAGGCGGTGTCCGGCGGTGGCGAGCAGTGCCTCGTGCAGCGTGGGCACGCCGCCCGAGGTCAGCTCGGTCAGCTCCTGATGGCGGAGCCGGTCGAGACGCAGGTCGTGGTCCCACAGCCGCTCCAGCGTGGAGTCGTGCAGCAGGACCGGCACACCGTCGCGGGTGACGCGGACGTCGATCTCGACCGCGTCCGCCCCGCGTTCCAGGGCGGAGCGGACCGAGAGGAGAGTGTTCTCGCGGACACGGTACGGATCGCCGCGGTGTGCCACGGCAGTGACGGCGGGGGCGGTGTCGAGAAGGTGAGCCATGGGGCCATTGTGGCCGGGGGTCACCGGGCGGGGGTCTCCAGCCAGTTCGCCGTGTACGTGTCGATCTCGGCGGCCAGCGTCCGCTTGCCTGCCGGGTCCAGATAGGACGCCTCCACCGCGTTCTTCGCGAGGTCGGCCACCCCGCGCTCGTCGAGGCCGAGAAGGCGGGCGGCCACGCCGTACTCGTTGTTGAGGTCGGTGCCGAACATCGGCGGGTCGTCGCTGTTGATCGTGACGAGCACGCCCGCCTCGACCATCTCGCGGACCGGGTGCTGGTCGAGATCGGCGACCGCGCGGGTGGCGATGTTCGAGGTCGGGCAGACCTCCAGGGCGATCCGGTGCTCGGCGAGGTGGTCGAGCAGCTTCGGATCCTGGACGGAGCTGGTGCCGTGGCCGATGCGCTCGGCGCGCAGGGCGGTGAGCGCGTCCCAGACGGTCTGCGGTCCCGTGGTCTCCCCGGCGTGGGGGACCGAGTGCAGGCCCGCGGCGATCGCCCGGTCGAAGTACGGCTTGAACTGTGGGCGGTCGACGCCGACCTCCGGGCCGCCGAGGCCGAACGAGACGAGCCCCTCGGGCCGCAGGTCCAGGGCGAGCCGGGTGGTCTCGGCGGCGGCCTCCGGGCCGGCCTCGCCGGGAATGTCGAAGCACCAGCGCAGGACGACCCCGAGTTCGGCCTCGGCGGCCTTGCGGGCGTCCTCGATGGCCTCCATGAAGCCCACCTCCGGGATGCCGCGCCGGGTCGAGCTGAACGGGGTAACGGTCAGCTCCGCGTACCGGATGTTCTGGCGGGCCATGTCCCGGGCCACCTCGAAGGTGAGCAGCCGCACGTCCTCGGGGGTGCGGATCAGGTCCACCACGGAGAGATAGACGTCGATGAAGTGCGCGAAGTCGGTGAAGGTGAAGAAGTCCGCCAGCGCTTCCGGGTCCGTGGGGACCTTGGAGTCGGGGTGGTGGGCGGCCAGGTCCGAGACGATGCGCGGCGAGGCGGAGCCGACGTGGTGGACGTGGAGCTCGGCCTTGGGCAGCCCCGCGATGAAGGGGTGCAGATCGTTCATCGGACTCTCCGGAAATCTCGGCGGTCGGCGTTTTTCGGCCGGGAGCACCGGCCGCACCGATCATCGTATGCGGGGGTGGGCGGGCCCGGGGGCGGGCCGTAGCATGAGGGATCACGATGGGGGAGGCCCATGTCAGACAGCACAGAGCAGCCCGGGGGCGGACACGCACCGCGCGATCCGTGGGCGCCGCCGGACGGGCGGGTGGAGCTGGGCAAACCGGCCGCCGCCGGACCGCCGCCCGTGCACGACCAGCCGACCGTCGGCGCCATGCCGAGCGTGGGCAGCGGCCCCGTGCCCGGAGCCGGTGGTCCGGGATTCGGGCCGGGTGGCGCGGGCGCCGGATACGGGCCGGGCAACGCCGGTGCCGGCTTCGGGCCGGCTGACGCGTCCGTACCGCCGCCGCCGATCGCACCGAACGGTCCGGGACAGCCCGCTCCGCCCGCGGGGCAGTTCGGCTATCCGGCCGCGCCCGTCCCGCCGTACGGCGGCTACCCGGGCTATCCCGGCTACACCGGGCAGCCCGCCTGGGGCGGCCAGCAGCCCGCGAACGGCCTCGGCACCGCCGCCATGGTGCTTGGCATCCTGGCCGTCTGCCTGTTCTGCCTCTACGGGATTCCGAGCCTGATCCTGGGCGTGCTCGCCCTGATCTTCGGCATCCTGGGGCGCAAGCGCGTGGCGCGCGGCGAGGCCGACAACAACGGTCAGGCCTTGGCCGGAATCATCATGGGGTCGATCGGTCTCGCACTCGGTGCGGCGATCATCGGCTTCTTCATCTGGCTGTTCGCCACGCACAGCGACGAATTCAACGACGTCGACGAGTACGACGATCCGTACGCCACGTCGCTCGTGGTCGACACCGGTCGCTAGTGCTGTGACCGGAAAGGTCCACCGGGGCGTCCGGTCGCCCTTTCGTCCTCAATCGCCGGATGGGCTTGAAGATCAAGCCCATCCGGCGATTTGAGGACAGAACGCTACGCGCGCAGTCGCGCCCGCGCCTCCATGAGCGCGAAGCCGAGCAGATTCAGCCCCGCCCAGCGGGCCGGATCGGTCACCCTCGGGTCGTCCCAGGCGTGACCGATGCCCCAGATCCGGTCGACGGGGCTCGCCTCGACCAGCACCCGTTCCCCCGTGCTCAGCAGATACCCCCGCAGCGCCGGGTCCTGGCCGAACTTGTGGATGCTGCCCTCCACCACCAGGGCGAACCGCTCGCGCACCCAGACGCTCTCGTCGAATCCGCGGACCAGCCGGCCCACCTTCTTCGCCGCCGCCGGACTGCTCGCCCCAACGGCCCGTGTCTCCGCTTCCTCGTCGCCGAAGAGCCGCGCCTTGCCGGCCATCATCCAGTGCTCCGCGGACGCGTACGTCACCGCACCGACGGTGAACGGCGACGGCCACCACTGGCTCAGACAGCTCGAACCGAGCTGGCCGTCGGAGCGCGGGTGATGTCCCCAGAACGGCAAGTACTTCACTTTCTCGCCACGCGCGAGCTTCGCCACAAGATCATCGATGTGCCCCATGGCAGGTGAGTCTGGCATCCGCCACTGACACTCCGTACGGGGATCTTGGTACCGACGCGACACATGGTCGACAGATTCCGTCGCGTAACCAAAAGGCAACAACGGAATCACTTGTTGGTGTGGGGTCCCTCTGTCAGGATCGGCACTCAACTCGACCAGAAGCTACGCCGCCCCTGCTCAACGGGGGAGCGGTGGAGGAGAGCGTCATGGGTAACGGCTTCCACGTGCAGGACCGCTTCGCGGGCGGCGCGCAGTACATTGGCGGAAAACTGCGGTCCGGCACATCGGGTCGCCACCACGAGGTGGTGAACCCGGCGACGGGCGAGACGGTCTACCGCTACGAGCTCGCCGGCACCGACGACGTGGACGCGGCCGTCGCCGCGGCGGCGGCCGCCTTCCCCGGCTGGTCCGGCGCCACCCCTGCCGAGCGGTCCGAGGCGATGCACCGCTTCGCCGCCGTACTCGCCGAGCAGGCCGACGACTTCGCGTACGCCGAGTCCCTCCAGTGCGGCAAGCCGATCAAGCTCTCCACCGAGTTCGATGTGCCGGGCACCGTTGACAACACGTCCTTCTTCGCGGGCGCCGCCCGCCATCTGGAGGGCAAGGCGGCGGCCGAGTACGACGGTGACCACACCTCGTACGTACGCCGCGAGGCGATCGGGGTCGTCGGCTCCATCGCCCCCTGGAACTACCCGCTCCAGATGGCCGCGTGGAAGGTCCTCCCGGCCGTCGCCGCAGGCAACACCATCGTCCTGAAGCCGGCCGAGATCACCCCGCTGACCTCGCTGATGTTCGCCCAGGCGGCCACCGAGGCGGGCATCCCGGACGGTGTGATCAACATCGTCACCGGTGCGGGCAAGGACGCGGGCGAGCACCTCGTCGGCCACCCCGACGTCGTCATGACCTCCTTCACCGGCTCCACCGCCGTCGGCAAGCGGGTCGCGGAGATCGCCACCTCCACCGTCAAGCGCCTCCACCTCGAACTCGGCGGCAAGGCCCCCTTCGTGGTCTTCGACGACGCCGACCTCGAAGCGGCGGTCAACGGCGCGGTGGCCGGCTCCCTCATCAACACCGGCCAGGACTGCACCGCCGCCACCCGCGCCTATGTGCAGCGTCCCCTCTACGACGCCTTCGTACGGGACGTCGCCGCGCTCATGGAGACCGTCCGGCTCGGCGACCCCTTCGACCCCTCGACGGACCTCGGCCCGCTGATCAGCCATGTGCAGCGCGACCGGGTCGCCGCCTTCGTCGAGCGCGCCCGCGCCTACGCCACCGTCGTCACCGGCGGCGAGGCCCCGGGCGGCGAGCTCCGGGACGGCGCCTACTACCGGCCGACCCTGGTCGCGGGCGCCGCCCAGGACAGCGAGATCGTCCAGTCCGAGATCTTCGGACCGGTCCTCGTGGTCCTCCCCTTCGACAGCGACGACGAGGGCATCGCCCTCGCCAACGACACCCCGTACGGACTCGCGGCCTCCGCCTGGACCCGCGACCTCTACCGGGCGAACCGGGCCACCCGCGAGATCAAGGCGGGCTGCGTCTGGGTGAACGACCACATTCCGATCCTCAGTGAGATGCCGCACGGCGGATACAAGGCCAGCGGCTTCGGCAAGGACATGTCGGCGTACTCCTTCGAGGAGTACACGCAGGTCAAGCACGTCATGTACGACAACACCGCGGTCGCCCGCAAGGACTGGCACCGCACGATCTTCGGGGACCGATAGCAGCCGTCGCCCGACCAGGGGCCACACACCCGAAAGGGCAACGCGTATGGAGCAGTACGAGCCCGAGCGCCTCTCTCCCGCCCAGCTGGCGGCCATGAGGCGAAGCCTGACCACAGGCAGGGGCGCCCTCACCCGCCGTTCGATGCTGCGCGCCTCGGGCATGGGCGCCCTCGCGCTCGGCGGACTGGGCACACTGAGCGCCTGCGGCATCCCGCCCGCGAAGCGCGAGGGCGATGCGGCAGCCGCCTCCGACGACCACTCGGCCGAGGAGAAGCAGGTGAGCTTCTCCAACTGGACCGAGTACATGGACGTCAGCGAGGACGAGAAGGGCCGCCCGACCCTGGAAGCGTTCACGAAACGCACCGGGATCCAGGTCAAGTACACCGAGGACATCAACGACAACGTCGAGTTCTTCGGGAAGATCAAGCCGCAGCTCGCGGCCGGCCAGAACACCGGACGCGACCTCATATGCGTCACCGACTGGCTGGCCGCCCGCATCATCCGGCTCGGCTGGGCGCAGAAGCTCGACCCGGCGAACCTGCCGCACGCCTTCGCCAACCTCGCGACCCAGTTCCGCACCCCCGACTGGGACCCGGGCCGCGCCTACTCGTACCCCTGGACCGGCATCCCCACCGTCATCGCCTACAACTCCAAGGCGACCGGTGGCCGCAAGGTCGACTCCGTCACGCAGCTGCTCGACGACCCCAAGCTCAAGGGGCGGGTGTCCTTCCTCTCCGAGATGCGCGACTCCGTCGGTATGACGCTGCTGGACATGGGCAAGGACCCCGGGACGTTCAGTGACGCCGATTTCGACGCCGCGATCGGCCGCCTCCAGAAGGGCGTCGACAAGAAGCAGATCCGCCGCTTCACCGGCAACGACTACACCGCGGACCTGAGCAAGGGCGACATCGCCGCCTGTATCGGCTGGGCCGGCGACATCATCCAGCTCCAGGCCGACAACCCGGACATCAAGTTCACGATCCCGGCCGCCGGTTACATCACCTCCAGCGACAATCTGCTGGTCCCCGCGAAGGCACGGCACAAGACCAACGCCGAGAAGCTCATCGACTACTACTACGAGCCGCCGGTCGCCGCCCAGCTCGCCGCGTACATCAACTACGTGTGCCCGGTCGACGGCGTACGCGAGGAACTCGCCAAGATCGACGAGTCGATGGCCGCCAACACGCTGATCCTCCCGGACAAGGAAATGGCCGCGAAGTCACGCGCCTTCCGTTCGCTCAGCTCCAAGGAAGAAACGGCGTACGAAGAGAAGTTCGCCAAGCTCATCGGCGCCTAGGGCATGTCCGGCGGATCATGGCCGGGGTCACGCCGAGGACGCTCCGGCGCCTTGCGATGCACCGCACCAGACGCCGCGCCCTATCCGACCCTGATCCACCGGACACGCCCTAGCCCCGGCCCTTCCCTCACCCGCCCTTCCACCACTGGGACTGCGACCCATGACACAGCAGCAGACAGCAGGCGGCGATGTCCGCCTCACCGGGATCAGCAAGACGTACGGCTCCTTCACCGCCGTACAGCCGCTCGATCTGACCATCCCGCAGGGTTCGTTCTTCGCGCTGCTCGGCGCGTCCGGCTGCGGCAAGACCACCACGCTCCGGATGATCGCCGGCCTGGAGGAGGCGACCACCGGCACGGTCTCGCTCGGCGGCAAGGACATCACCGGCCTGCCCCCGTACAAACGGCCCGTCAACACCGTCTTCCAGAGCTATGCGCTCTTCCCGCACCTGGACATCACCGAGAACATCGCGTTCGGTCTGCGCCGGCGCGGCATCAAGTCGGTGAAGAAACAGGTCGACGACATGCTGGAGCTCGTCGAGCTCGGCGACTTCGCCCGCCGCAAGCCGCACCAGCTCTCCGGCGGCCAGCAGCAGCGCGTCGCCGTCGCCCGCGCGCTCATCAACCACCCGCAGGTGCTGCTCCTCGACGAGCCGCTCGGCGCCCTCGACCTCAAGCTGCGCCGTCAGATGCAGCTGGAGCTCAAGCGCATCCAGACCGAGGTCGGCATCACCTTCGTGCACGTCACGCACGACCAGGAAGAGGCCATGACCATGGCCGACACCGTCGCCGTGATGAACGGGGGACGGGTCGAACAGCTCGGCGCCCCCGCGGATCTGTACGAGAACCCGCGGACCACGTTCGTCGCCAACTTCCTCGGCACCTCCAACCTCATCGAGGGCGAGGTCGTCGAGACCGGCACGGACATCGTCGTCTCGGCCGGCGGCGGAAAGCTCAGGCTGCCCGGCGACCGGTGCTCCGCACCGGCCACGACCGGCGGCAACCTGCTCCTCGGCATACGCCCCGAGAAGATCTCCTTGGCGCACGCCGACGCCGCCGAGCGGATCGCCGACGGACGCAACCGGGTCACCGGCCGGATCGTCGACTCCAGCTTCATCGGGGTCTCGACGCAGTACGTCGTGGAGAGCCCGGCGGGCAAGGCGCTCCATGTGTACGAGCAAAACGTTGAGCACCGCGTGGGGCTCGTCCCCGGCGCCGAAGTGGTCCTGCACTGGAATCCGGCGCACACGTTCGGTCTGGACGCCTCCCAGTCCATGCTTGCAGGGACGATGGGCGACGCCGGTGTGGAGACGGTGGAGGACGCGACGTGACCGTCACCGAAGCGCCCCCCGCGCCGGCCAAGGAGCCCGCCGAGCTGCGGGTGCGCAAGCCCTCCGCCCGTAAACGGCTCGTCCCCTACTGGCTGCTGCTCCCCGGCATCCTCTGGCTGATCGTCTTCTTCGCGGTGCCGATGGTCTACCAGGCCTCGACCTCCGTACAGACGGGATCGCTGGAGAAGGGGTTCGAGGTCACCTGGCACTTCCAGACGTACTGGGACGCGCTGAAGGACTACTACCCGCAGTTCATCCGGTCTCTGCTGTACGCCGGTTCCGCGACGATCCTGTGTCTGGTGCTCGGCTACCCGCTCGCGTATCTGATCGCGTTCAAGGCGGGCCGCTGGCGCAACCTGGTGCTGGTCCTGGTCATCGCACCGTTCTTCACCAGCTTCCTGATCCGTACGCTCGCCTGGAAGACGATCCTCGCGGACGGCGGCGCGGTCGTGGACCTGCTGAACACGCTGCACGTCCTGGACGTCACCAGCTGGCTCGGCTGGACCGAGTCCAACCGGGTGCTCGCCACCCCGATGGCGGTCGTCTGCGGTCTGACGTACAACTTCCTGCCGTTCATGATCCTGCCGCTCTACACCTCGCTTGAGCGGATCGACGGCAGGCTGCACGAGGCGGCGGGCGATCTGTATGCCACCCCCGCCACGACCTTCCGCAAGGTGACGCTCCCGCTCTCGATGCCGGGTGTCGTCTCCGGCACACTGCTGACCTTCATCCCCGCCAGCGGTGACTACGTCAACGCGGAACTGCTCGGTTCCACCGACACCAAGATGGTCGGCAGTGTCATCCAGTCGCAGTTCCTGCGGGTCCTGGACTATCCGACGGCCGCCGCGCTCTCCTTCATCCTCATGGCGGCCGTCCTGCTGATGGTCACCTTCTACATCCGCCGCTCCGGGACGGAGGACCTGGTCTGATGCCCGCACTGCGCTGGATTCGCCGCAACATGATCGTCATCGCGGGTCTGCTGACCCTCGCGTACATGATCGTGCCGAACATCGTCGTGATGGTGTTCTCGTTCAACAAGCCCAACGGGCGCTTCAACTACGCCTGGCAGCAGTTCTCGCTGGACGCCTGGAAAGACCCCTGTGGCGTCGCCGACCTGTGCTCGTCGCTCTCGCTCTCGTTCCGGATCGCGATCTGGGCGACGATCGGCGCGACCGTGCTCGGCACGATGATCGCCTTCGCGCTGGTCCGCTACCGCTTCCGGGCGCGTGGTGCGATCAACTCGCTGATCTTCCTGCCGATGGCGATGCCCGAGGTCGTCATGGCGGCCTCGCTGCTCACGCTCTTCCTCAACATGGGCGCGGAGCTGGGCTACTGGACCGTCCTGATCGCCCACATCATGTTCTGCCTCAGCTTCGTGGTGACCGCAGTCAAGGCGCGGGTGATGTCGATGGACCCGCGGCTGGAGGAAGCCGCCCGGGACCTGTACGCGGGCCCCGTGCAGACCTTCGTCAGGGTGACTCTGCCGATCGCGGCCCCGGGAATCGCCGCGGGAGCGCTGCTCGCCTTCGCGCTCTCCTTCGACGACTTCATCATCACCAACTTCAACGCGGGCTCGACCGTGACCTTCCCCATGTTCGTCTGGGGTTCGGCACAGCGCGGCACGCCCGTGCAGATCAACGTCATCGGCACGGCGATGTTCATCATTGCCGTGACGGTGGTTCTCGTCGGCCAGCTCATCGCCAACCGACGGAAGAACGCGCAACCCTAGAAAGTCCAGAAGGAGTTGGAAACCATGGCCCCAGTCGCCATGCGTACTGCCGCACAATCGCTCGCCGGCGCCAAGCCGCTCTCGTACTGGCTCGACGACCCCGCGAAGCCCGAGGCGCTCCCCGCGCTCATCGGGGAGGAACGCTGCGATCTCCTCGTCATCGGCGGTGGTTACAGCGGTCTGTGGACCGCGCTGATCGCCAAGGAACGGGACCCCGGGCGCGATGTCGTCCTGATCGAGGGGCACGAGGCGGGCTGGGCCGCTTCGGGCCGCAACGGCGGATTCTGCGCCGCCTCCCTCACCCATGGCCTGCCCAACGGCCTGGAGCGCTGGCCGGACGAGATCAAGAAGCTGGAGGAGCTGGGCGAACGGAACCTCGACGCAATCGAGGCCGCCGTCGCCCGCTACTCCATCGACTGCGAGTTCGAGCGCACCGGCGAGATCGACGTCGCCACCGAACCGCACCAGCTCGAAGAGCTGCGCACCTGGCACCAGGAGGCCACCGAACTCGGCTTCACCGGGCTGGAGTTCCTGGACCAGGACGCGATGCGGGCGGAAGTCGACTCACCGACATTCCTGGGCGGGCTCCTCGACCGGAGCGGTGTCGCCATGCTGCACCCCGCCAAGCTGGCCTGGGGCCTGAAGCGGGCCTGCCTCGAACTCGGCGTACGGATGTACGAGCACACCCGGGGCCTCGATCTGCTGAAGTCCGGTCCGGGAATGGCGGTCCGCACCCCGTACGGGCGGGTCCTGGCGCGCAAGGTCGCGCTCGGGACGAACATCTTCCCCTCGCTCGTCAAGCGCGTACGCCCGTACACCGTCCCGGTCTACGACTACGCGCTGATGACCGAGCCGCTCAGCGACGAGCAGCTGACCTCGATCGGCTGGAAGAACCGGCAGGGGCTCGGCGACAGCGCGAATCAGTTCCACTACTTCCGGCTCTCCTCGGACAACCGGATCCTGTGGGGCGGATACGACGCGATCTATCCGTACGGGGGCCGGCTGAGCGCCGATCTGGACCAGCGGCCCGAGACCTTCCTCAAGCTCGCGGGCCAGTTCTTCGACTGCTTCCCGCAGCTCGCAGGGGTGCGCTTCAGTCACGCGTGGGGAGGGGCGATCGACACGTGCTCGCGCTTCTCCGCCTTCTTCGGTACGGCTCATCAGGGGCGGGTCGCCTACGCGGCCGGATTCACCGGGCTCGGGGTCGGCGCGACCCGGTTCGGGGCCGATGTGATGCTCGATCTGCTCTCCGGCGAGCCGACGGAGCGGACCGCGCTGGAGATGGTCCGTTCCAAGCCCGTCCCCTTCCCGCCCGAGCCGTTCGCCTGGGCCGGCATCGAGCTGACCAAGAGGTCGCTGGCCAGGGCCGACAGCAATGGCGGGCACCGCAATCTGTGGCTGCGGGCGATGGACAGGGCGGGCCTCGGTTTCGACAGCTGAGCCCGGCCGGGCTCATGTGACCCGGCTCACAGCGGGCAGGTCCCCGAACCCGCGTAATGAACCGGGCGCGGCGCTCTCTCTTCCGTGAACGCACCGGCAGGTCCCTGCCGGTGCCCACAGGAACGGAAGGCACGCCATGACCGGCCCGGGGGCAAAGTCCGCAGTCGAGTGGCTCGCAGCTGTGGCACCGGACCCCGACGCCTGCCGGGGGGAATGGGAGCGCAACCCGCAAGGGATCGCGCTCCTGCCCGTCGGCAGGCGCTGGGACGTGCTGATTCTTCCGGGGGAACTCGGCTATCCGGCCCTCGACGTCCTCACCCGTCTCATCGACCGGCCGGGACCGGTGCTCGCCGACTTCGGCGATGACGCTGACCGATCCCTCCCTGCTGGAACTCGCGATGCACGAGGCCGCGGGGGCTGCCGCGCGGGACGGTGACGGGCGCTGACGTCGCCGTGGGCTGACGCGGGGCCGGGCCCTAGGGGTGATGGCTGAGCTGCCAGAGGTCTTGACAAGCTGATTGGTCTGGACCATGTTGTGGCCCGCTACTCCCAATTCCCCCCTGCCCGGAGGCTGTTGTGGAACGTACGGGATCACCCACCCGATGGTCGGGACTTCTGGCCGCCCTCGCGGCGACCCTGCTCGCTGCCGCGGGACTGGTCGCCACCGCACCGCCCGCCGGCGCCGCCGACGCCGAACTGGCCCGTAACGGCGGCTTCGAGGCCGGCCTGGACGGCTGGAGCTGCACCGGCGGCAGCGGAGCCGTCGTCAGTACGCCCGTCCATAGCGGCACGTCCGCCCTGCGGGGTACCCCGGCCGGCAGCGACAACGCCAAGTGCTCCCAGACCGTCACCGTCAAGCCCGGCTCCACGTACACGCTGAGCTCCTGGGTGCAGGGCAGTTACGTCTACCTCGGCGCATCCGGCACCGGCACCACCGACGTCTCCACCTGGACCCAGTCGCCCGGCGCCTGGAAGCAGCTCACCACCACGTTCACGACCGGGGCCGCCACCACCTCGGTGTCCCTCTACACCCACGGCTGGTACGGCACCGCCGCCTACTACGCCGACGACCTCAGCCTCATCGGCCCCGGCGGCGACCCGGTCGTCCTGCCCGCCGTCCCCGCCGGGCTGAAGGCGGGCACGGCCACCGCCTCCTCCGTCCCCCTCACCTGGAACGCCGCCTCCGGAGCCACCGGCTACCACGTCTACCAGGGCGGTACGAAGGTCCTCGCCGTCACCGGCACCTCCGCCACCGTGACGGGCCTGGCCGCCTCGACCGCGTACAGCTTCCAGGTCAGTGCGGTCAACGCCGCCGGTGAGTCCGCCAAGTCGGCCGCCGTCGGCGCCACCACCGCGGCGGGCGGCGGCGGGGGAGGCGGAGACCTCCCGGCCCACGCGCTCGTCGGCTATCTCCACTCCAGCTTTGCCAACGGCTCGGGCTATACGCGGATGGCGGACGTGCCCGACTCCTGGGACGTCATCAACCTCGCCTTCGGCGAGCCGACCTCCGTCACCTCCGGCGACATCCGCTTCTCGCTCTGTCCGGTCGCCGAGTGCCCGAACGTCGAATCCGCGGCCGAGTTCAAGGCGGCCATCAAGGCGAAGCAGGCCGCGGGCAAGAAGGTGCTCATCTCCATCGGCGGCCAGAACGGTCAGGTGCAGCTCGCCACCACCGCCGCCCGCGACACCTTTGTCTCCTCGGTCAGCAGGATCATCGACGAGTACGGGCTGAACGGCCTGGACATCGACTTCGAGGGCCACTCCCTCTCGCTGAACACGGGCGACACCGACTTCCGCAGCCCGACCTCACCGGTGATCGTCAACCTGATCTCGGCCGTCAAGACCCTCAAGGCGAAGTACGGCTCCGGCTTCGTTCTGACCATGGCCCCGGAGACCTTCTTCGTCCAGCTCGGGTACCAGTACTACGGCTCGGGACCCTGGGGCGGGCAGGACCCGCGCGCCGGCGCCTACCTCCCGGTCATCCACGCCCTGCGCGACGACCTCACCCTGCTGCACGTCCAGGACTACAACTCCGGGTCCATCATGGGCCTGGACAACCAGTACCACTCGATGGGCGGCGCCGACTTCCACATCGCCATGACCGACATGCTCCTCACCGGCTTCCCGGTTGCCGGTGACCAGTCGAAGATCTTCCCGGCGTTGCGCCCCGAGCAGGTCGCCATCGGTCTGCCGGCCTCGACCCAGGCGGGCAACGGGCACACCGCACCCGCCGAGGTCACCAAGGCACTGAACTGTCTGACGAAGAAGACCGACTGCGGCAGCTACCAGACGCACGGCACCTGGCCCGCACTGCGCGGGCTGATGACCTGGTCGATCAACTGGGACCGCTTCAGCCAGTGGGAGTTCTCGAAGAACTTCGACGCCTACTTCGGCGGCTGAGCACCCACAGCGCCACCAGCAGCACCCCGCTCAGACACCAGCTGGCGACCACGTCGAGCGGCCAGTGGTAACCGCGCAGCACCAGACCGATGCTCGTCGCCGCCGTCAGCAGGACGGCGGCGGCGGGCATCGTCCATGAGCGCTTCAGATACGGGACCAGGAGCATCGCCGCTGCTCCGTACGCCACCGCGGACGTGGCCGTATGGCCCGACGGGTAGTAGCCGGTCGCCTCGGTCAGCGGGCCCTGGCGGTCGGTCCACAGCTTCAGCGGAACCACCAGCGCGGGCACGGCGGCCATCGCGAGCGCGGCGTACAGCGGTTCGCGGCGGTCGCCGCGCACCAGCGCGAAGACGATCGCGCAGACCAGCACCGGGAGGGCGACCTGCATATTGCCGAGGTCGGTGAAGAGTTCCGTGAGCGCGACGGGGCCGCGGCCGGCCAGCGCCTCACTGATGCGTTCGTCGGGACCGAGCAGGGGGCCGTCGGCCACGACCTGCCAGGTGATGAGCGCGAAGACCGCGAGCAGCGAGGCAACCGTGGCCGCCACTGCCGCCACGGAAATGAGAGGAGCCGGTGACCCAGGAACAGGGGGGGTTGTTCCTGGGTCACCGGCGGGATCGGTTTGCCGCGCGCCCCGGGGGGTGTGGGGCGGGCGGCCATCCGATCGGTGAGGAGTTCCGGAGCCAGAGGCTCCAGTGGTGTGCGCGTGGGCACAACCGGGCCGGCACTGGGGAAGCGCCGATCCGGAGTCGCCCGCAGTCTCCTGCGAGCGGCGTGTTTCTCTCATCTGCGGAAACCGTACGTCAGCCGAAGGGGGACCGACAGCCGGAAACGAATCCCGCCATCGGCCCCCCACACGTTCTTCACAGGCCCACACGCGGGCCCGGGTCATCCCCTGCGAAATCGCCTTCCGGCGTTCGGAATGGTTCGCACGGATCAGACCGTGGCGAAAGCCTGCTCGATGATGTCGAGGCCCTCGGTCAGCAGGTTCTCGCCGATGACGAGCGGCGGCAGGAAGCGCAGAACGTTGCCGTACGTGCCGCAGGTGAGGACCAGCAGACCCTCGGCGTGGCATGCCTTGGCCAGGCCCGCGGCGGCTGCCGGGTTCGGCTCCTTCGTGCCGGACTGGACGAGCTCGATCGCGATCATCGCGCCACGGCCGCGGATGTCACCGATGATGTCGCCGTTGGGGAGCTTCGACTGCATCTCGGCGAGGCGGCCCTTCATGACCTCCTCGATGCGCTTGGCCTTGCCGTTCAGGTCCAGCTCGCGCATCGTCTCGATGGAGCCGAGCGCACCCGCGCAGGCCACCGGGTTTCCGCCGTACGTGCCGCCGAGGCCGCCCGCGTGCGCGGCGTCCATGATCTCGGCGCGGCCCGTCACGGCGGAGAGCGGCAGGCCGCCCGCGATGCCCTTGGCGGTGGTGATCAGGTCGGGGACGATGCCCTCGTCCTCGCAGGCGAACCACTGGCCGGTGCGGCAGAAGCCGGACTGGATCTCGTCCGCGACGAAGACGATGCCGTTGTCCTTGGCGAACTGGGCGATCGCCGGGAGGAAGCCCTTGGCCGGCTCGATGAAGCCGCCCTCGCCGAGGACGGGCTCGATGATGATGGCGGCGACGTTGTCCGCGCCGATCTGCTTGGTGATCTCGTCGATGGCCTGCGCGGACGCCTCGGCGCCGGCGTTCTCGGCACCGGTCGGCCAGCGGTAGCCGTACGCCACCGGGACGCGGTAGACCTCGGGCGCGAACGGGCCGAAGCCCTGCTTGTACGGCATGTTCTTCGCCGTCAGCGCCATCGTGAGGTTGGTACGGCCGTGGTAGCCGTGGTCGAAGACGACGACCGCGGTGCGCTTGGTGTAGGCGCGGGCGATCTTCACGGCGTTCTCGACGGCCTCGGCGCCCGAGTTGAACAGCGCCGACTTCTTCGCGTGGTCGCCCGGCGTCAGCTCGGCCAGCTGCTCACAGACCTCGACGTACCCCTCGTACGGAGTGACCATGAAACAGGTGTGGGTGAAGTCGGCGAGCTGCGCGGTCGCGCGGCGTACGACGGCCTCGGCGGAGGCGCCCACCGACGTCACGGCGATGCCGGAGCCGAAGTCGATCAGACGGTTGCCGTCCACGTCCTCGATGATCCCGCCACCGGCGCGGGCCGTGAACACCGGCAGGGTGGAGCCCACCCCTGCGGCGACCGCCGCGACACGGCGAGCCTGGAGCTCGACCGACTTCGGGCCGGGAATGGCGGTGACGAGGCTGCGCTCCTGCGGGACTGCGCTCATGAGGGGCTCCTGGGGGTGTTTCGTACGCTTCTCTTTCTGCAGGCTAGGGGCGGTGACCCACGACGGGCATGCGCCGATCGGGAGTGGTGGGGGGCGTGTCCTTGTCCCATCCGGACAGATGGGTGTACGAGGCGACGGGTTTCCGGCACGGGACCGGCTCGGGCGCCTGGCTGA
Source organism: Streptomyces sp. NPDC057136 (assembly GCF_042670885.1). Classification (NCBI taxonomy): domain Bacteria; kingdom Bacillati; phylum Actinomycetota; class Actinomycetes; order Kitasatosporales; family Streptomycetaceae; genus Streptomyces; species Streptomyces sp. NPDC057136. Next base: position 13,016 of record NZ_JBHUUV010000022.1, on the reverse strand, counting down.
ACTCCTTGTGCGGGCGCACTAGATTGACCGGGGCAGCGGACGGACCAGGCCGGTCAGGGGGCAGCGGTTCATGGACACCGAAGGCACGTACGGCGCACGGGACACACGGGCGAATCAGGTGCCCCGTCCCGCCGCGCCCCCACCCGCCGTGCCGCCATCAGCCGGGACCCCACCGGTCACCCCGCCCCCGCCGCCGCCCGGCCCCCCGCCCGTCCCGCCCCGGCCGGAGCTCGCCCCGGCCGCCGGCCTGCGGCTGGACGAGTGGCTGCGCACCCCGCGCCTCCCGCAGGAGCCCGGCATCTGGCGATACGGCCACACACCCCGGCCGCCCGAGAAGCCCGAAGGGGTCTCCGACCGGTCCCTGGTGGTCGGCACGGTGATCGCGGTGCTCTGCGGAGTGCTCGTCTGGTCCCTGTGGCGCAACGGGTACATCCCCTACCGGCTGGTCCCGCTGAAGGTCTTCACCCCACGCGAGTGGTGGTACGTGGGCAGCGCCGGCGGTCCGCGGACGGTGGAGGCCGTCGACGCCCTGACGGTGTACGAGGCCGTCCTGTTCGGGCTGCTCGTGTACGGCTGCGGGCGCCTGGGCAACTGGCCCGAGCTCTTCCGGCGGCATGTCGCCGGGCGGGGGCAGCCCTTCCTCGCCGTGGCCACCGCTGCCATGGCGGGCCTGGCTCAGCTCCTCGTCTGGCAGGACGCCGTGCCGCTCGTCAGGCCCGTCCTGGTCCTGGTCGCCTCGGTCGCGGGCGGTGAGGTCTTCCAGAGCCAGGGCGTCGTGAACGTCATCTACGCACTGATCACCGCCGCGGTGCTGTACCCGTTCGCTCGCCTGGGCCGCTGGCGGGAACTCGTCGCCACGTACCGCAAGGGCCGGTCCAACGGCCCCCACGCCGCTTCGGCGGAGCCGGCCACCGAAACGACCGCCGACCGGTGGCCCGAGCTGCGCGCTGCCGGGCAGACTGACGCCGCCGAGACACTCACCGCCGAGGTGCGCACCGGCCGGATGAACGACGTGGACTGCGCACGGCTGCGCCATGCCTGGACCGTCGCCCGGGCGCACCCCGACCGCCTCGCCCGATTCACCGACGCCGTCCTGCGCGCGGGGGGCGCCGCCGCCCTGCACCCCTCCGGCCACCGGGACCTGCCGCTGCGCACGGCCCGGCACGACGTCCTGACCGGCCAGGTACGCATCGGCCGGTGCGCCGACGACACCCACAATCCCTATGAGCGCCGCAGCTCGGGCGTCGCCCTGGAACCCGCGCTGCTGGGCAGCTCCCTGCTGGCGGTGGGGCCGCCCGGCTCGGGCAAGTCCGCCGCTCTCGTGCGGCCCGTCGTCGAGTCCCTCGCGCTCCGGGCGCTCGCCGGGCAGGCCGCCGTACTCGCGGTGGGCGGGGACGGAGCCGCGCTCGGCCCCGACGACGCGTACGACGTCGTGGTACGGATCGGCGACCCCCGGTCCGTCCACGACTTCGACCTGTACGGGGGGACGACCGATCCCGACGAGGCCGCCGGAGTGCTCGCCGAAGGGCTCATCGGTGATGTGTCCGCAGTGGACAGCCGCCGCGCGGCCACCGTGCTCGCCCAGCTGCTCGGCCCCTTCCGTACCGTCCACGGCCGTTTCCCGCGCGTGCCCGAACTCCGTGAGCTGCTCGACGGCGCCCCCGCCGCCCTCGCCGCACTGCGCGAGGCGCTGGAGGCGGACGGCCACACTGCGATGCTGCGCGAACTGGATGCCAGGGCCCGGCAGACGGGCGGCGCCGGAGATCCCGGGCCGGTGCTCGCCGACCGGATCGCGCTGCTCGACCGGCCCGCGTTCGCCGGGTTCTTCGCCACCGGGGACGAGGCCCGCCCCTTCTCGCTGCGGTCCCTGGAGCAGCTTCCCCTGCGGGTCCGTATCGATCTGCCGGAGCGCACCCACGCCGAGGCCTCGCGGCTCCTCGCCCGGCTGGTCCTCGCCCAGTTCACGGCCGTGGCCGCGGCCCGCGGCGACCGTTCGCTCTTCGTCTGCCTGGTCCTGGACGACGCGACGCACACCGTGACTCCCGAGACAGTTCGCGGTATCAGGCGGCTGCGGTCCGTCAACGCGGGCGCCGTCCTCGTGCTGCGTACCGTCGACGACGTCCCCGAGGGCCTGCACACCGCGCTGATGGGCGCCGTCGGCTGCTGCATGGCGTTCTCCGGCATCACCACCTGGGACGGCAAGCGGTTCGCGGAGGTGTGGGGCAAGGAGTGGGTGTCGACCCGGGAGGTCGCCCAGCACACGGTCTTCGCGGACCAGCCCTTCACCCGCGCCCTGCACGCCCTGCGCAAGCTGGTGACCGGCAAGGCGGTGACGACGGACGCCGTGACCGTACGGCAGGTCGAACGGGAACGCTGGTCCGCCTCCGAACTGGCCTACTCCGTCCCCGCCGGGCATGCCGTGCTCTCGCTGACGACGGTGGACGGCGAGCACGTACCGCCGCTTCTGGTGAAGCTCGGCGGCTGAGGGAAGCGCTACCGGGGAGTAGGACGACTAGCGGCTCCATCGACCCTGCCGCCCTGGCAGAATCGAAGCAGCCGTTCGTACGGGACGGCGAAATCGATCCGAAGGTCCCGCGGTCCCCATGCCCCCCACACTCGCCTCGCTCGCCCAGCACTCGGCGCTCAAACTCACGGTCCGCGCGGGGGCCGACCGGCTCGACACCCCCGTGCGCTGGGCGCATGCCAGCGAGCTCACCGACCCCGTGCCCTATATGGAGGGCGGGGAGCTCCTCCTCGTCACCGCCACCAACCTCGACGCCGAGGACGGCGCGGAGATGCTCCGGTACGTACGACGGCTGGCCGCCGCCGGGGTCGCGGGGCTCGGATTCGCCGTCGGCGTGAACTACGACGAGATCCCGCAGGCCCTCGTCAACGCCGCCGAGGAGGCCGGGCTGCCGCTCCTCGAAGTCCCGCGCCGCACCCCGTTCCTCGCCATCACCAAGGCCGTGTCCGCGGCCATCGCCGCCGACCAGTACCGCGCCGTCACCGCCGGGTTCGAGGCCCAGCGCGAGCTGACCAAGGCCGCCGTCGCGGGCGACGGACCCGGCGAACTCCTCACCCGCCTGGCCGCCCACGTCGACGGCTGGGCGGCCCTGTACGACACCTCCGGCGCCGTCGTGGCCGCCGCGCCCGACTGGGCCGCCAGGCGAGCAGCCCGCCTCACCCCCGACGTGGAGCGCCTCAGGGACCGCCCCGCCCCGGCCAGCGTCGTCGTCGGCGACACCGAAGACCGGGTCGAACTCCAGTCGCTCGGCACCGGCCGCCGGGTCCGCGGCGCCCTCGCCGTCGGTACGGGCGCGGCGCTCGGGACCGCCGAGCGGTACGCCGTGCACTCCGCGGTCGCCCTCCTGACGCTCACCACCGCACGCTCCCGCTCCCTCCAGGGCGCCGAACAGCGCCTCGGCGCCGCCGTCCTGCGCATGCTGCTCGCCGGGCAGCCCGACCACGCGCGAGCCGTCGCCGGAGACCTGTACGGCGGACTGCTCGACGCCCCCTTCCGGCTGCTGATCGCGGAAGCGGCCCCCGCGTCCACCTCCGAACTCCTCGCCGAGACAATGGAGGCCGCCGCGGCCCGCGCCGGGGAGGCGCTGCTGATGGTGCCCGAGGGCGAACGGATCGTCGTGCTCGCCGCGGACGGCGGCGCCGCGGTCACCGCCTGCGCCGGATACGCCGAGGCCCAGGACGACCGCCCGGCCCGCGAACCGGGCACCGAGAACGGCGAGGTCGTCGTCGGCCTGTCCGCGCCCTCCGGACCGATCGCAGTCTCCGCCGCGTACAAGCAGGCCGAACAGGCACTCTCGGTGGCCCGCCGACGCGGCAGAGCCCTCGTCGAGCACGAGGAACTGGCCGCGGGCTCCGTACTCCCGCTGCTCGCCGACGACGCCGTACGGGCCTTCGCCGACGGGATGCTCCGCGCCCTGTACGAGCACGACGCCAAGGGCCGCGGCGACCTCGTCGCCTCCCTGCGGGCCTGGCTCTCCCGGCACGGTCAGTGGGACGCGGCCGCCGCCGACCTGGGCGTGCACCGCCACACCCTGCGCTACCGGATGCGCCGTGTGGAGGAGATCCTCGGCCGCTCCCTGGACGATCCGGACGTCCGGATGGAGCTCTGGCTGGCGCTGAAGGCCACGACGGCAGCCACCTCGGGCACCCCCGGAACCTGATCCCCGACAAAGCGGAGCATCGACCGGGTCCTGTGCTCCACGCCGGACAAACGTCATCCGCGCCGGGCCGCCCTACGGTGGGGGAGCACGACACCTACGAGCTCCGTCACGACCTCCGAAGGGCCGGACCCGCCATGACTTCCACCCACGCCTTCTGGCTGGCCGGCCGCCAGGCCACCGGCGAGGACAGCTTCGACGTCACCAACCCCTGGGACGGCCGTCTCGTCGGCACGGTCAGCGTGCCGACCGACGCGCAGACCGAAGAAGCCGTCGCCGCCGCGCACGCCGTCCGCGAGGAGTTCGCCGCGACCCCGGCGCACGTCCGGGCCGCCGCGCTCGACCACGTCGTACGCCGCCTCGTGGAGCGCACCGAGGAGATCGCCCAGCTGATCTCCGCCGAGAACGGCAAGCCGATCAAGTGGGCCCGCGGCGAGGTCGGCCGGGCCGTCTCCGTCTTCCGGTTCGCCTCCGAGGAGGCCCGCCGCTTCAACGGCGGCGACGCCCAGCGCCTGGACACCGACGCCGGCGGCACCGGCCGTCTCGCGCTGACCCGGCGCTTCCCGCGCGGCACCGTCCTTGGTATCGCGCCCTTCAACTTCCCGCTCAACCTGAGCGCGCACAAGGTCGCCCCGGCCATCGCCGTCGGCGCCCCGATCATCCTCAAGCCCGCCCCGGCCACCCCGATCTCCTCGCTGATCCTGGGCGAGCTGCTGGCCGAGACCGACCTCCCGGCCGGTTCCTGGTCCGTGCTGACGGTGCCCAACGACCGTATGCCGGCCCTCGTCAAGGACGAGCGGCTGCCCGTGATCTCCTTCACCGGGTCCGACAAGGTCGGCTACTCGATCCTGGACTCGGTGCCGCGCAAGCACTGCACCCTGGAGCTCGGCGGCAACGGCGCCGCGGTCGTCCTCGGCGACTACGCCTCCGAGGCGGACCTGGACTGGGCCGCGACCCGTATCGCGACCTTCTCCAACTACCAGGGCGGCCAGTCCTGCATCTCGGTGCAGCGCGTCATCGCGGACGCCTCGGTCTACGACCGGCTCGTCCCGAAGATCGTCGCGGCCGTCGAGGCCCTGATCACCGGTGACCCGTCCGACGCCGCCACCGATGTCGGCCCGCTGGTCAGCGAGGACGCCGCCAAGCGCGTCGAGTCGTGGGTCGACGAGGCCGTCCAGGCCGGTGCCTCTCTGCTGGCCGGAGGCAAGCGCGACGGGGCGACATACGCCCCCACCGTGCTCACCGACCTCCCGGACAACGTCACCCTCTCCTGCGAAGAGGTCTTCGGCCCGGTCCTGTCCGTGCAGAAGGTGGACGGCGAGGCGGAGGCCTTCGCCGCCGTCAACTCCTCCAAGTACGGCCTTCAGGCAGGCGTGTTCACGCACGACCTGCAGACCGCCTTCCGCGCGCACCGCGCCCTGGAAGTGGGCGGCGTGGTCATCGGCGACGTCCCCTCGTACCGCGCCGACCAGATGCCGTACGGCGGCGTCAAGCAGTCCGGCGTCGGCCGCGAGGGCGTGCGCTACGCGATGGACGACTACACCTACGAGCGGGTCCTGGTCCTCACCGGCCTCGCCCTCTAGGACACCCCGAACGGCCGCCTGCCTTCCGCCCGGACAGCGATCGCAGCAGGCGGTACAACGACGGCCGGAATCCGCTGTGCGGGGGTTCCGGCCGCTCGTGTGCCCTGCCGCAGGGGTGGTGGGACCGGGTCACATCGGGTACATACGGACGAGTGGCACCGGCCGGAAAAGACACCGGCCGGTCCACCGTCCCACCCGACCCGAGACGCGGCGAGGTGAGCTCCTCATGTCCGCTCCACCCGCACGACCCGCACCACCCGAACCGCCCCAGGCGCCCAAAGTCACCGAGCGTGAAGCGCGCAGGGTGGCCGAGGCCGCCCGTGAGCAGGACTGGCGCAAGCCCAGTTTCGCCAAGGAACTCTTCCTCGGCCGCTTCCGGCTCGACCTGATCCACCCCCACCCGCTCCCCGCCGACGAGGACGTACGGCGCGGCGAGGAGTTCCTCGCCCGGCTGCGCGACTTCTGCGAGACGAGGATCGACGGTGCGCTGATCGAGCGCGAGGCCAGAATCCCCGACGAGGTGATCAAGGGCGTCAAGGAACTCGGCGCCCTCGGCATGAAAATCTCCACCGACTACGGCGGCCTCGGGCTCACCCAGGTGTACTACAACAAGGCCCTCGCCCTGATCGGCTCGGCCAGCCCCGCGCTCGGCGCGCTGCTCTCCGCGCATCAGTCGATCGGCGTACCGCAGCCGCTGAAGATTTTCGGCACCCAGGAGCAGAAGGACGCCTTCCTGCCCCGGCTGGCCCGTACGGACATCTCGGCGTTCCTCCTCACCGAACCCGACGTCGGCTCCGACCCGGCCCGGCTCGCCACCTCCGCCGTACCCGACGGCGAGGACTACGTACTCGACGGCGTGAAGCTGTGGACCACCAACGGTGTCGTCGCCGATCTGCTGGTCGTCATGGCCCGCGTCCCGAAGTCCGAGGGACACAAGGGCGGGATCACCGCCTTCGTCGTCGAGGCGGACGCCCCCGGGATCACCGTCGAGCACCGCAACGCCTTCATGGGCCTGCGCGGCCTGGAGAACGGCGTCACACGTTTCCACCGTGTCCGGGTCCCCGCCGCCAACCGCATCGGCCCCGAGGGCGCCGGCCTCAAGATCGCTCTGACCACCCTCAACACCGGCCGCCTCTCGCTGCCCGCCATGTGCGTGGGAGCGGGGAAGTGGAGCCTGAAGATCGCCCGCGAGTGGTCGGCCGTGCGCGAACAGTGGGGCAGGCCCGTCGCCCGGCACGAGGCGGTCGGCGCGAAGATCTCCTTCATCGCCGCGACCACCTTCGCACTGGAGGCCATCGTCGACCTCGCCTCGCAGATGGCGGACGAGGACCGCAACGACATCCGGATCGAAGCCGCCCTGGCCAAGCTGTACGGCTCGGAGATGGGCTGCCTGATCGCCGACGAACTGGTCCAGATCCGCGGCGGCCGGGGCTTCGAGACCGCCGACTCCCTCGCCGCCCGCGGCGAACGGGCCGTCCCCGCCGAGCAGTTGCTCCGCGATCTGCGGATCAACCGGATCTTCGAGGGCTCCACGGAGATCATGCATCTGCTGATCGCCCGCGAGGCCGTCGACGCCCACCTCAAGGTGGCCGGAGACATCATCGACCCCGACAAGCCGCTGTCCGCCAAGGCGAAGGCCGGCGTCAACGCGGCCGGCTTCTACGCCCGCTGGCTGCCGAAGCTGGTCACAGGGCCAGGACAACTCCCGCGCACGTACGGTGAGTTCCATCCGGCCGGGCACCCGGACCTGTCCACCCATCTGCGTTACGTCGAACGCGCGTCCCGCAAACTGGCCCGTTCCACCTTCTACGCGATGTCCCGCTGGCAGGGCCGCATGGAGACCAAACAGGGCTTCCTCGGCCGGATCGTCGACATCGGCGCCGAGCTGTTCGCGATGAGCGCCGCCTGCGTCCGCGCCGAGCTCCTGCGCACCACGGGCGAACACGGCCGCGAGGCGTACCAACTGGCCGACGTCTTCTGCCATCAGTCCCGCATCCGGGTCGAGGAACTCTTCACCCGTCTGTGGTCCAACACCGACGACCTGGACCGGCGCGTGGTCGACGGTGTCCTCTCCGGTACGTACACCTGGCTGGAGGAGGGCGTCGTCGACCCGAGCGGCGACGGCCCGTGGATCGCCGACGCCACCCCGGGCGCCTCGACGAAGGAGAACGTCCACCGGCCCATCCGCTGAGCCCGTCACCGGCGGGGCACGTCCACGCCGGGGTTCTCCTTGCCTTGCGGGTGGTGCGGGGTGGTGCGGGTGAGCTGGCGGGGCCCCCCCCCCCGCCCCCGCTGCCCCCCGGGGGGGGCCCCCCCCCGGGGGGGCCGGCCCCCCGCCGCCACGCCCGCCGCACGGCAGGATGGGCGCCCGTGACCGTCATCCACATCCCCGGCTCCAAGTCCGTCACCGCCCGCGCGCTGTTCCTGGCCGCGGCCGCTGACGGCACCACCACCCTCGTACGCCCCTTGCACTCGGACGACACCGAGGGCTTCACGGAGGGCCTTACCCGTCTCGGCTACGCGGTGGCCCGGGAACCGGACCGCTGGCACATCGAGGGGCGCCCGGCCGGCCCCGCCGTCACCGACGCCGATGTGTACTGCCGCGACGGAGCCACCACCGCCCGCTTCCTGCCGACGCTCGCCGCCGCCGCGGCCTCCGGCACGTACCGCTTCGACGCCTCCGCGCAGATGCGCCGCCGCCCCCTCGCCCCGCTCACCGAGGCCCTGCGCACCCTGGGCGTCGTGCTGCACCACGAGGCGGCCGAGGGCCACCACCCGCTGCGGATCAAGGCATCCGGCATCAAGGGCGGCGAACTGACCCTGGACGCGGGGGAGTCGTCCCAGTACCTCACCGCCCTGCTCATGCTCGGACCGCTCACTGCCGAGGGACTGCGCATCGACGTCACCGAGCTGGTGTCCGCGCCGTACATCGAGATCACCCTCGCGATGATGCGCAGCTTCGGCGTCGAGGTGGGCCGGGAGGGGAACACCTTCACCGTCCCTCCCGGCGGCTACCGCCCCACCACGTACGCCGTCGAGCCCGACGCCTCCACCGCGAGCTACTTCTTCGCCGCCGCCGCCCTCACCGGCCGCGAGGTCACCGTGCCCGGCCTCGGCCGGGACGCGCTCCAGGGCGATCTGCGGTTCGTCGACGTCCTGCGCCGCATGGGCGCCGACGTCCGTACGACAGCCGACGCGACGACCGTCGGTTCCACCGGCACCCTCACCGGACTCACGGTCAACATGCGTGACATCTCGGACACGATGCCGACGCTGGCAGCCATCGCGCCGTTCGCCACCTCGCCCGTCCGCATCGAGGACGTCGCCAACACCCGGGTGAAGGAGTGCGACCGGCTCGACGCCTGCGCCGACAACCTCCGGCGCATGGGCATCACCGTGCACACGGGCCACGACTGGATCGAGATCCACCCCGGCACCCCCCGCCCCACGGAGATCACCACCCACGGCGACCACCGCATCGTCATGTCGTTCGCCGTCACCGGGCTGCGCGCACCGGGCATGACGTACGACGTCCCCGGCTGCGTACGCAAGACGTTCCCACGCTTCCACGAGGCCTTCGCGGATTTCGCTGCCACCACGGCCGGTTAGGGTTCCTGGGCGCTCGCCGTCCACAGGAGAATTCATGGCCACGCCGCCCCACCAGCCCCTGCCCCCGTACGGGTTCGGCCGCCCCGCGCCGCTTCCGTGCGACATCTGCGGTGCGATACCCGCCGTCCACACCGTCGTCCGCGGTCATCAGGGGCTCGTCGTCACCCTGCGCTTCCTGACGAAGGAAGGCACGTTCTGCCGCACCTGCGGGACCTCGCTGTACCGGAAAATGACCTCGGACACGCTGTGGCAGGGCTGGTGGGGGCTACTGTCCGTGTTCGCGGCCCCGGTCACCCTGTTCATGAACATCGGTGCCCGCCGGCGGATTCGCGCCCTGCCGCACCCGGTGGGGAATCTGCGGCCCCAGCTCGCCCCGGGCCGCCGCGTCCTGGCCCGGCTGCCTGCCCTGGTCGTCATCGGCGCCCTCGTCGTGACGCTCGGCGTCTTCGTCGTACCGCGGCTGATCCCCTCCACCCCGGCCAAGTTCATGGCGGGCGACTGCGGGCGCAACAACGCCGAGTGGCCGGAACAGGATCTCGAAGAGGTCGGGTGCAGCTCGGACGAGGCCGAGTTCTGGCTCTCGGAGGGCGAGAAGTGCTGGGGCATGGACTGGCTCGTGTACCTCGAATACAGCGCGAAGCAGGAGATGCTCTGCGCTCATCCCATGAAGAAGTGACACTGAGGAAGTGACACCGAGGGGGACGCCCTGTCCCGGCGCACAGCCGTTGCGGCAACAATGGGGGGCATGAGCGACAGCCCTGCCCCCCTCGCCGATCCGCATCTGATCTTCGACGCCGCGGAAGGCCGCCGGGATCTCGTGATCCTCGGCTCCACCGGGTCCATCGGCACCCAGGCCATCGACCTGGTGCTGCGCAACCCCGACCGCTTCCGGGTCACCGCACTCTCCGCCGCGGGCGGCCGGGTCGCCCTGCTCGCCGAGCAGGCGCGGCGCCTGCGGGTGCGTACGGTCGCCGTCGCCGCCGAGGACAAGGTGCCGGCCCTGCGCGAGGCGCTGCGCGAGGAGTACGGGGCGGGCGAGCCGCTCCCCGAGATCCTGGCCGGGCCCGACGCGGCCACCCAGCTCGCCGCGGGCGACTGCCACACCGTGCTGAACGGCATCACCGGCTCGATCGGCCTCGCCCCGACTCTCGCAGCCCTGAAGGCGGGCCGCACGCTCGCCCTCGCCAACAAGGAGTCGCTGATCGTCGGTGGCCCGCTGGTGAAGGCGCTCGCGGCCCCCGGCCAGATCATCCCGGTCGACTCGGAACACGCCGCGCTCTTCCAGGCCCTGGCCGCGGGCACCCGCGCCGATGTGCGCAAGCTCGTCGTCACGGCCTCCGGCGGTCCCTTCCGAGGACGTACGAGAAGTGAGCTGGCCGACGTCACCAGGGAGCAGGCCCTCGCGCACCCGACCTGGGCGATGGGCCCGGTCATCACCATCAACTCGGCGACCCTGGTCAACAAGGGGCTGGAGGTCATCGAGGCGCATCTCCTCTACGACATTCCGTTCGACCGGATCGAAGTGGTGGTCCACCCCCAGTCGTACGTCCACTCCATGGTCGAGTTCACGGACGGCTCCACGCTCGCCCAGGCCACCCCGCCGGACATGCGCGGCCCGATCGCCATCGGCCTCGGCTGGCCGCAGCGCGTCCCCGACGCCGCACCCGCCTTCGACTGGTCGAAGGCGTCCAGCTGGGAGTTCTTCCCGCTGGACACCGAGGCCTTCCCGTCCGTCGGGCTCGCCCGGCACGTGGGCACCCTCGGCGGCACGGCCCCCGCGGTCTTCAACGCCGCGAACGAGGAGTGCGTGGACGCGTTCCTGGCGGGACGGCTGCCCTTCAACGGAATCATGGATACGGTCACCGCAGTGGTGGCCGAACACGGAACCCCTGCCACGGGAACTTCACTGACGGTCGCGGACGTCCTCGAAGCGGAGACCTGGGCACGTGCCCGGGCCCAGGAGCTCTCGGCGAAAGCGACAGCGGAGGCGCGCGCATGAGTATGACGACGATCCTGTTGACGATCCTTGGGATCGCCATCTTCGCCGTGGGTCTGCTGTTCTCGATCGCCTGGCACGAGCTGGGACACCTCTCGACCGCCAAACTCTTCGGCATCCGCGTACCGCAGTACATGGTCGGCTTCGGCCCGACCATCTGGTCGCGCAAGAAGGGCGACACCGAGTACGGCATCAAGGCGATCCCCGCGGGCGGCTACATCCGCATGATCGGCATGTTCCCGCCCGGCGCCGACGGACGTCTGGAGGTGCGCTCCACCTCACCGTGGCGCAGCATGATCGAGGACGCCAGGTCGGCCGCCTTCGAGGAGCTCGAGCCGGGCGACGAAACCCGCCTCTTCTACACGCGCAAGCCGTGGAAGCGCGTGATCGTGATGTTCGCCGGGCCGTTCATGAACCTGGTGCTGGCCGTCGCCATCTTCCTCGGCGTGTCCATGACCTTCGGCTTCGCGACCCAGACCACCGAGGTCGCGGGGGTCCAGAAGTGCGTGATCTCGCAGAGCGAGGACCGCGACAAATGCGCGAAGGGCGACCCGGTCTCACCCGCCAAGGCGGCGGGCCTGCAGGAGGGCGACAAGATCGTCTCCTTCGGCGGGCAGCGGATCGACGACTGGGAGACGCTCTCCGAACGCATCCGCGACACCATCGGCCCCGCCACCATCGTCGTCGAGCGCGACGGGCAGGAGCAGACCCTGCACGCCGTTCTGAAGAAGAACTCGGTGGCGCAGAAGGACTCCGACGGCCAGGTCGTCCCCGAAAAGTTCGTGGACGCCGGCTACCTGGGCTTCGCCGCCCGCACCGAGATCGTGCCGCTCTCCTTCGACGACTCGGTCGTCCGCATCGGAGACATGATCGAGAACGGCGTCGACTCGATCATCGCCCTGCCGTCCAAGATCCCGGACCTCTGGAACGCGGCCTTCAGCGACGGAGAACGCGCGGACGACTCGCCGGTCGGCGTGGTCGGCGCGGCCCGCATCGGCGGCGAGGTGATGAACCTCGACGTCCCCGCGCAGAACCAGATCGCGATGATGCTGTTCCTGCTCGCCGGCTTCAACCTTTCGCTGTTCCTCTTCAACATGCTGCCCCTGCTGCCGCTCGACGGCGGGCACATCGCCGGTGCCCTCTGGGAATCCCTGCGGCGCAATGTGGCACGCGTCTTCCGGCGGCCCGACCCCGGCCCGTTCGACGTGGCGAAACTGATGCCGGTCGCCTATGTCGTCGCCGGAATCTTCATCTGCTTCACGCTGCTGGTCCTGGTGGCCGACATCGTCAACCCGGTCAAGATCACCTGACCGAGCCACGCGCACCCTGGGTAGTGGCCGGTCACACATGAGGTGGCCGGCCATCGCCTACCGGGTGGATTCGCCGGACGGGGTGCGTCCGGCGTCCCTTCGGTGCCGTAACCTCGAAGACCGGAGCCCGCCGATCTCGGGACCTTGATCCACACCTTGGGGATGCTCAGCGCATGACTGCGATTTCTCTCGGAATGCCGGCCGTTCCGACCAAGCTCGCCGACCGAAGGGTCAGCCGCCAGATCCAGGTCGGGTCGGTGGCGGTCGGCGGAGACGCACCTGTGTCGGTGCAGTCGATGACGACGACGCGTACGTCGGACATCGGGGCGACGTTGCA
>NZ_JBHUUV010000021.1:0-144711 GCF_042670885.1 Streptomyces sp. NPDC057136 | reverse complement strand
CCCGGAAGCTAAGCCTTTCAGCGCCGATGGTACTGCAGGGGGGACCCTGTGGGAGAGTAGGACGCCGCCGAACAATTATTCCGGGAAAGCCCCGTACCGCAAGGTACGGGGCTTTTCTGCGTTCATCTGCTCTTTCAGCAGACTGATCCTTTCTGCTTCGTGGGGACGCCATGCGTCCCGTGGGGACGCCATGCGTCGGATTTAGAGCCGGCCCGCAGCCTTGAGAGCCAAGTAGGCATCGGCCAGTGCGGGCGCAAGCTTCTCCGGGGTGGCATCGACGACCACCACACCATGGCGCTTGAGCTGATCCGCTGTGCGGCGCCGCTGGGACTGAGCCTGTGTGCCGGCTGCTGCCTCGTAGATTGCGTCCACCGTGCCCCGTGAACGCGTCATCGTCTCGATCCGGGGATCGGCGACTGAGGCGAGCAGCACCGTGTGGCGCTTGGTGAGCTGAGGAAGAACCGGGAGCAGGCCGTCCTCGATGGGGGCGGCGTCCAGGCCGGTGAGAAGGACAATCAGGGAGCGGCGGGGCGCGCTCGCCAGTGCGGCCGTGCTCAGGCCGTGAGCGTCCGTCTCGACGAGCTCTGCCTCCAGAGGAGCCATGGCTCTGACGATTGTCGACAGAACGTCGCCTGCGGCCGTGCTGCCCTGGACCTGGGCGCGGACGCGGCGGTCGTAGGCGAGGAAGTTGACTCGGTCGCCGGCGCGCGTTGCGAGGGCGGTGAGGAGCAGGGTGGCGTCCATGGCCGCGTCGAGACGGGGTACGTCACCTACTCGGCCGGCCGATGTGCGGCCGGTGTCCAGCACGATGAGGATGTGGCGGTCCCGCTCGGGGCGCCAGGTGCGAACAGCGACGGCCGACTGGCGGGCGGTGGCCCGCCAGTCGATGGAGCGCGTGTCGTCACCGGGCACGTAAGCGCGAAGGCTGTCGAATTCGGTGCCTTCGCCACGGGTGAGCACGCTGGTGCGTCCGTCGAGTTCGCGGAGCCGTGCCAGTCGGGACGGCAGGTGCTTGCGGCTCGTGAAGGGCGGGAGGACCCGGACCGTCCAGGGGACGTGATGGTTTCCCTGGCGGGCTGCCAGGCCGAGAGGACCGAAGGACCGGACAGTCACCTGCTCGGCGCGGCGGTCTCCTCGTCGGGTGGGGCGGAGGAACGTGGCGAGGCGTCGGCGTTCCCCCGCGGGCACGGTCAACTCGTGTCGGGAGGCTGCCTGGTCGGTGCCGGCGGGCCAGCTGCTGGGTGGCCAGGCATCGCGCAGGTGGGCTCGGAGACGACGACGCGAGGGATTGGTTACGGTCAGTTGCACTTCTGCCGCGTCACCCAGTCGAACAGACGTGTCACCGGATCGGGTGAACTGGAGCGTGCGCACTGGCGCGGCCAGGGCGTAGTCGCACAGAATTGCTAGAGAGAGCGGGGCGTTGACCGCGAGCATGCCGGTCCAGCTCGGGGCCAGGATACCTACGGGGAGTGACCCCAGGGCGGCCAATAGTGCGGTTCGTCCGGTGAGGGCCATGGTCACCGCCTCATCGGGGAACGGGGACGTGGGCGAGCACCGCGGTGATGACGGAGTCAGGGGTGACTCCTTCCATCTCTGCTTCGGGCCGCAGTTGGATGCGATGACGGAGTGTGGGAAGCGCCAAGGCCTTTACATCATCCGGTATGACGTAGTCCCGGCCGGTGAGCCAGGCCCAGGCGCGTGCGGTGGAAAGCAGGGCTGTGGCGCCTCGGGGGGAGGCGCCGAGGGAGAGTGAGGGGGACTCACGTGTGGCACGACAGATATCCACGACGTAGCCGGCGATCTCCGGGGAGACCTTGGTCTTGGAGACGGCCGCGCGGGCGGCCTCCAGGTCGGCAGGTGTGGCGACGGGGCGAATACCCGCTGCTCTCAGGTCTCGGGGGTTGAAGCCGTCCGCATGACGGGTCAGGACGCTGATCTCGTCCTCGCGCGACGGAAGAGGAACCGTCAGTTTGAGGAGGAAGCGGTCCAGTTGGGCTTCGGGAAGAGGGTAGGTGCCCTCGTACTCGACCGGGTTCTGGGTCGCGGCCACCAGGAACGGATCGGGCAAGGGGCGCGGGGTGCCGTCGACGGTGACCTGGCGTTCCTCCATGGCTTCCAGGAGGGACGACTGGGTCTTGGGAGGCGTGCGGTTGATCTCGTCGGCGAGCAGCAGATTTGTGAAGACCGGGCCGGGCTGGAAGGAGAACTCCGCCGTGCGGGCGTCGTAGACAAGGGAGCCTGTGACGTCGCTCGGCATGAGATCCGGGGTGAACTGGACACGCTTGGTGTCGAGTTCGAGTGACGCGGCGAGGGCTCGGACCAGAAGGGTCTTGGCCACGCCAGGGACACCTTCGAGCAGGACGTGACCCCGGCAGAGGAGCGCGACGACGAGTCCGGTGACGGCCGGGTCCTGACCGACCACGGCCTTGGCGATCTCGGAGCGCAGGGCTTCCAAGGAGGCGCGGGCGCTGTCGGAGTCCACGGGGGCCGCAGCGGTCCAGGCGGTCGCCTTGGGCTCCGTGGACTCGGGGGTCGGGGCGCTCATGAAGTGCGTACCTCTCTTTCGAGGGCGTCGAGTTGGTCGGTCAGGAGGACAAGAGCGGCGTCATCGGTGGGCGCGGGACCGAAGAGCAGGGCGTTGAGATCGCCGCCTCTGTTGATGACGCGTGCCGAGATCGCGGGGAGGAGAACTTCGGGGGAATGCGCATCGCGGGGGGAGACTCCGGCGAGGGGTGCGAGGCGTGCACGGGTGGCGGAGCGCAGAGAGGCGGCGGCCCGGTCGCGGGCGTTGGCCTTGCGGTACAGGCGGGCGCGGCCCTCGGTGGTTTCGGAGGCCCGGATGGCTACGGGAAGCCGTTCGGTGACGAGGGGGCCCAGGCGGCGTGCGCGCCAGATGGCGGCGAGTACTGCAGCGAGGGCGAGTTGCAGGGTGCCCCACAGCCAGCCGGAGGGGATCAGGTCTGTGAAGCTCGCCGAGTCGCCGGCGGCGCTGTCTTCGTCGGTGGCCCGGTCTCCGCGTTCCTTGTCGACTTCGGTGGCGGAGGGATCAGAGAGCGAAGGGAGGTACCAGACGAGATGCGGGCGGGAACCGAGGAGTTGCAGGGCCAGCGAGGCATTGCCCTGCTGGTCGAGGCGGTTGTTGTGGACCAGGTTGGAGGAGCCGAGCAGGACGGTGTCGCCGGCTCGCTGTTCCTGGACGACGAGGACGGTGGGGAGGCCGTCGCTCAGGTAGCAGGAGGTGGCGGTGAGGGCGTCCGCTGTGTAGCGGACGCCGCCTGTCTCCGCTGT
This sequence comes from Streptomyces sp. NPDC057136, assembly GCF_042670885.1. Classification (NCBI taxonomy): domain Bacteria; kingdom Bacillati; phylum Actinomycetota; class Actinomycetes; order Kitasatosporales; family Streptomycetaceae; genus Streptomyces; species Streptomyces sp. NPDC057136. The sequence continues at coordinate 141,423 of NZ_JBHUUV010000021.1, read as the reverse complement.
GCCCGCGTTACGGGCGGCGGGGAGGTCGCAGCGTGGGGCCCTCGGCTCCACAGGACGGGAGGACTGGGCTCGTACACCCGGGGCCAGGTGGTGCAGGGACAGGGGGCCGGGGGCGAGCAGGACCGTGCGGCCCGCGGAGTCGGCTGTCGCCGTGCTGAGCCGGCGCTGCTGGTACGGCGTGAGCAGATTGGGCGCGGTGACGAGGAGGGTCGTGTCGGGGCCGGTTGCGGTGGTGGCCTCGTCGAGTGTGGTGACGACATCGACGGAGACGCCGTTCCGCTTGAGGAGCTCCGCGACGGCGCGGCTGCCCTGCGGGTCGGCGGAGCGGGGATCGAGGCGGCCGTGGTGGTCGCCGGAGCGCATGGCGGCGAGGGTGATGCCCGCTACGACCAGGATGATCAGGGCGAGCATCAGCCCGCGGGTGCGGTTCCAGACCTGGCGTGCGGTGGGGGACGCCGAGGTGGGGGAGGCGGTGACGGTCTCGGTCATGCGCCGGCTCCTTGGACCGTGTTGGTCAGCAAGGGCTTGGCGTCCATGAGCTCGAGGTCGAGGGCGAGCAGGGTGACGTATGCCTGCTCGTTCGCTGTGCGGCCGCCGTATGTGACGTCGTCGAAGGTTCGGGCGGCGGAGCGGAGGTGGCCGGCGTGCTGGGGCAGGTGGCGGCCGGCTTCGGCGGCGGCCTCGTCCGCGGTGCGGCCCGGACGCGGGTCGAGCAGCGCGCGCTCTTCCAGGGTGCGGACCACGGCGCGCATGCGTTCTTGGACCGCTTCGGTCCAGCGGCCGGCGGCGGCGTGCGTCTCGGCCGCGGTGCGGTACGCGTCAGCGTTGCGGGTGCTGCTGCCGAAGAGGGCGTCGGCTGAGCGGACAGTGCGTTGGGGGGTGCCCAGCCGCCACCAGAGGGCGACGGCCAGGCCCACGACGATCAGTACGACCAGGACGATTCCGAGCGGCCCGCCGGGTGCGCCGCCGGCGACGGCGTCGAAGAGACTGCTGAGCCAATCCCAGAAGCTGTTGAGGCCGCGCTGGAGGAGATTCGGATCGTTCTCGTGGTACATCGGCTTGGACAGTTCGTCCTCCGCCGCCTCGCGGGCAGGGACGCGTGGAGTGTCCACGGGTATGTCGTCCGCCCTGATGAGTCGCCGTACTGATGCGGTGCCCCCCGCCCCCGACACTGCATCAGCTCCTGTGGGTGTCGTAGCCCGGTACGTTCGCGGCCCGTGCCAGGTCGAGATCGAGGGCTTCGCGGCGGATGCGCTGGTCGACGTAGAGCAGTGCCATCACACCTGCGGTGAAGGGGTAGGTCAGCGTCGAGACGATCACCTCGCCGATGCCCGAGACGATAAGGAAGGGCCAGCCGAAGTCGGCGGCGCTGCCGTTCATCAAGTCGCCGAGTCCGCCGCTGTCGACGGCGATTGCGATGATGGCGAAGGGGATGCCGATGACCAGCGCGACGACGATGACCAGCAGGTAGGTGAGCGCCAGGATGCCGAATGTGCGCCACCACGCACTGCGGACCAGCTTCGCGGACCGGCGCATAGAGGTCAGGATCGACTGTCGTTCCAGCATCAGCGCCGGAGCGGCGAGTGTGAAGCGGACCATCAGCCAGAGGACGACGACCACGGCGGCGGCGAAGCCGAGCAGGGCCAGCACGACCCCAGCCGTGGAGCCGAGCAGCAGGCCGGGGAGCAGACCGACCGTCATGATCGCGGCGCTCATGAGGCTGAGCAGGAGCGTCAGGCCGAGCAGTTGGGGGAGCCTGGGACGGGCCTCGGTCCAGGCGTCGGAGAGCGTCGCACGCCGGCCCAGCACCGAACGGCTGATCACCACTGTGAGCACCGCTGTGGTGATGAGCGTGCCGATCATCGAGATGAGCGTGGCCGGGGCGCTGCTGATCAGAGTGGACTGCATGGAGTCCGCGGCCTGGCTCAGAGCCTCGGCGCCGACGGCGTTGGGGTCGACCGATACCGGGTCGGGCAGCAGGTAGCGCTGGATGAGAATGATCGTGATCTGTGCGATCACGGCGACGGTGAGGCTGACGCCCAGCACCGTGCGCCAGTGGGCGCGCATCGTGGACACCGCGCCGTCGAGGATCTCACCGATGCCCAGCGGGCGGAGCGGGATAACACCGGGCTTCGCCGCCATGGGCGGGCGGCCCCATCCGGGGCCTTGGGGAGCGCCACCCCAGTCCGGGGCCGGCGGGGGCGCTCCGGGGCCGGTGCCGGACGTGCTCGGTGGGGACCACTGCCCGGAGGGCGGCTGAGCGGGAGACCACTGGGGTGCAGGGCTGCCTGCGTCCACGGGCTCGGAGGGGCGGGGGATTCCCGCCTCCTGGCCGTCGGAGGGGGCAGATCCGGGCGAGGCCCAGCCCGGAGAGTCGTTCATTCTCGCTCCTTCACGATCCCGTCCGCTCATCGGGGCGGCAGGTTGGCAGCCATCGTGCCACGCGACGCTGCGGTGCGGGCCGGGCGCTCTATCTCCTTTGCGCCTTCATTTGTGGGCGCCTCACCGGGCAGACTGGGCAGATGGCTGATCAGGACGCGCAATCGCCGGTGGGCATCGAGCCTCCCGCGCTCTCCGTACTCCGCTGGGACGAGCCTCCGGAAGGTCCCGTGCTGGTCCTTCTCGACCAGACACGACTACCGGCCGAGGAAGTCGAGCTGGTGTGCACCGACGTACCCGCGCTGGTGCGGGCCATCCAGACCCTGGCGGTCCGGGGGGCTCCGTTGCTGGGTGTCGCCGGGGGATACGGGGTGGCGCTCGCCGCGGCGCGTGGATATGACGTGGCCGAGGCGACGGGACTGCTGGAGCGGGCGCGGCCCACCGCAGTGAACCTCGGGTACGGGGTGCGGCGGGTGGCCCGGGTGTACTGGGCGGCCGTCGAGAAGGGCCTGGACGCGGAGCAGGCGGCCGGAGCGGCGCTTGCCGAGGCACGGGTGCTGCACCGGGAGGATGCGGCGGCCAGCGGGCGTATGGCGAGGTTCGGCCTGGCGCTTCTGGATGAGCTGCTGCCCGGCGGGGGTCACCGGATCCTCACCCACTGCAACACGGGGGCCCTCGTATCGGGGGGTGAGGGCACGGCCTTCGCGGTGGCTCTCCAAGCGCACCGGGCGGGCCGGCTGAGGCGGCTGTGGGTGGACGAGACGCGTCCGCTGCTCCAGGGCGCCCGGCTCACTGCCTATGAAGCGGCGCGGAACGGGATGGCGTACAGCTTGCTCACGGACAACGCGGCGGGTTCGCTGTTTGCCGCGGGTGAGGTGGATGCCGTACTTATCGGGGCGGACCGTATTGCGGCGGACGGCTCGGTGGCGAACAAGGTGGGGAGCTATCCGTTGGCGGTGCTCGCGAAGTATCACCATGTGCCGTTCATCGTCGTTGCTCCGATCACGACCGTCGATCTGGACACCGCGGGCGGGGAAGCGATCATTGTGGAACAGCGCCCCGGTCGAGAAGTGACGGAGCTCACATCTCCGCACATGGTGTCACCGGACGGGGAGACGGGCGGATTGCTCGTGGCACCGGTGGGGGCACCGGCGTACAACCCCGCATTCGACATCACGCCGCCGGAACTGATCACGGCGATCGTCACGGAGGAGGGCGTAATTTCCCCGGTCACGGGGGTCGGACTGGCAGAGCTGTGTGCCAGGTCATCGCAGGTAACGATTAGCTAATGGGATGATGTCGTTTATGAAGGGACGCGTCCTTGTCGTCGACGACGACACCGCACTGGCCGAGATGCTCGGGATTGTGCTGCGTGGAGAAGGTTTCGAGCCGTCGTTCGTAGCGGACGGTGACAGGGCACTTGCTGCATTTCGTGAGGCAAAGCCGGACCTGGTTCTGCTGGATCTCATGCTGCCCGGTCGGGACGGCATCGAGGTCTGCAGGCTGATCAGGGCCGAGTCAGGTGTGCCGATCGTCATGCTCACTGCCAAGAGCGACACGGTCGATGTGGTGGTGGGCCTGGAATCCGGGGCCGACGACTACATCGTCAAGCCGTTCAAACCGAAGGAGTTGGTTGCCCGGATCAGGGCGCGTTTGCGGAGGTCCGAAGAGCCCGCGCCGGAACAGCTGGCCATCGGTGACCTGGTCATCGACGTGGCCGGTCACTCGGTGAAGCGGGAGGGTCAGTCCATCGCGCTGACCCCGCTGGAGTTCGACCTGCTGGTCGCGCTCGCCCGTAAGCCGTGGCAGGTCTTCACCCGTGAGGTGCTGCTCGAGCAGGTGTGGGGCTACCGCCACGCCGCCGATACCCGTCTGGTGAACGTTCATGTCCAGCGGCTCCGCTCCAAGGTCGAGAAGGACCCGGAGCGGCCGGAAATCGTGGTGACCGTCCGAGGCGTCGGTTACAAGGCCGGACCGAGCTGACATGACCCTGGGCAGCGCTGCTCCGAAGCCCGGGGAGCCGGGAGTCCGTACGGAGCGGGCTGCCGGTCCGGGTCGGAAGTCTTCTCGGATGGGCCGTGTACTGCAGAGCGGCCCCGTGCCTCGCTTGCTGATGCGCTGGGTCCGGCGTCCGCTGCTGCCGGCTGTGCGGCTGTGGCGGCGCAATCTTCAGCTGCGCGTCGTCGCCGGCACCCTGCTGATGTCGATCGGCGTGGTGCTGCTGCTGGGCTTCGTCGTGATCGGGCAGGTCCGCAACGGCCTGCTCGACGCGAAGGGCAAGGCTGCCCAGACCCAGGCCGCCGGTGGTTTCGCCGCTGCCCAGGAGAAGGCGAACGAACCGCTCGTCCCGGGTGGCCGGGGCCAGGACGGTGCGGACGGCGTCACGGCCAACACGTCCTGGCGCACGGAACTCGTCGACCAGCTCGCCAGCGGCGGCAAGAACGCCTTCAACGTGGTCGCGCTCAGCGCCGACTCCGTCGACGGAGTCGCGGCCAGCCGTGCGCCGCGTGGTTCGGGCAGCGTGGACGCGTCCAGCGTCCCGCAGCGCCTGCGGGACGACGTGAACAAGGGGCCCGGGGCGTTCCAGACCTACTCCTTGATCCGGTACTCGTACGGAAAGGAGTCGCAGTCCGGGCTGGTCGTGGGCAAGCGGCTCTACGACATCGACCACAATCCGTACGAGCTGTACTACCTCTTCCCGCTGACGCAGGAAGAGAAGTCCCTGAGTCTGGTCACGACGACTCTGGCGACGGCCGGGCTGTTCGTCGTGGTGCTGCTCGGGGCGATCGCCTGGTTCGTTGTGCGGCAGGTCGTCACACCCGTACGGATGGCGGCCGGCATCGCCGAGCGGCTCTCCGCCGGCAGACTCCAGGAACGCATGAAGGTCACCGGCGAGGACGACATCGCCCGGCTCGGTGAAGCCTTCAACAAGATGGCGCAGAACCTCCAGCTGAAGATCCAGCAACTGGAGGAGCTCTCCCGCATGCAGCGGCGTTTCGTCTCGGACGTCTCGCACGAACTGCGGACCCCGCTGACCACCGTGCGGATGGCGGCCGATGTCATCCATGACGCGCGCGTCGACTTCGACCCCGTGACGGCACGTTCGGCCGAACTGCTCGGGGACCAGCTGGACCGCTTCGAGTCGCTGCTCTCCGATCTGCTGGAGATCAGCCGGTTCGACGCGGGCGCCGCGGCGCTGGAAGCCGAACCGATAGATCTGCGTACGGTCGTACGACGGGTGATCGGCGGTGCCGAGCCGCTGGCCGAGCGCAAGGGCACCCGTATCCGGGTGGTCGGCGACGAGCAGCCGGTGATCGCGGAAGCCGATGCCCGACGTGTCGAGCGGGTGCTGCGCAACCTCGTGGTCAACGCCGTCGAGCACGGCGAGGGCCGGGATGTCGTCGTACGGCTCGGTGTGGCCCAGGGCGCGGTGGCCGTGGCGGTCCGCGACTACGGCGTGGGACTCAAGCCCGGCGAGGCGACCCGGGTCTTCAACCGCTTCTGGCGGGCCGACCCGGCCCGGGCCCGTACGACCGGCGGTACCGGTCTCGGCCTCTCGATCGCCGTCGAGGACGCCCGGCTGCACGGCGGCTGGCTCCAGGCGTGGGGGGAGCCCGGTGGCGGTTCGCAGTTCCGGCTCACACTGCCGCGTACGGCGGACGAGCCGCTGCGCGGTTCACCGATACCGCTGGAACCGGAGGACTCGCGGCGCAACAGGGAGAACCGGGAGCGTGCCGAGGCCAGCCCGGCGACTGTGAGCGATCACCGGCTGATGGCCGTACCGAGCCAGCCCGGTTCCACGGAGCGTTCGCAGCTGGCGGTGCCCGCACGTGCCCCTGTGGCGCCGCGCATGGCGCCGGCATCCGTCCATCCGGCCGCGCTGCCGGGCAATGGTGCACGTGTGGTGGCGCGTCAGGCCGGGGACCGGCCGGGCGATGGCGCCGACTATGAAGCGCAGAACCCGGACCGGGAGGACACGACTCGTGGACACTGACCGTCTGCAGGGCGGCCATGGACGCGCGGTGCGGATGTCCGCGCTGCTCTGCTGCGGCGTCGTGGTGCTGGCCGGATGCGCCTCCATGCCCGTCACCGGGGATGTGAAGCCGGTCGATGCCTCGCAGCCGGGTGACTCCCAGGTGCAGGTGTACGCGGTGGCGCCCAGGGAAGGTGCCACGCCCACCGAGGTGGTGGACGGCTTCCTGGAGTCGATGACCAGTGACGACCCCCAGTTCGCGACGACCCGCAAGTACCTGACCGCGGAAGCCGCCCGCACCTGGAAGCCGAGTGCGGGCACCACAGTGCTGGCCAAGGCGCCCAACAGGACCGGCCCCTCGCTCCACGACAAGGACCGCAAGCGCACGGAAGGCGCCTACACACTGACCGGCGAGCAGGTCGCTGCGGTGGACGCGCAGAGTTCCTATCAGCCGCTGGCGCCCACCGACTACTCCCAGACCCTCCATCTGGTGCAGGAGAAGGGGTCCGACGGCAAGCAGGAGTGGCGCATCGACATCGTGCCGGACGGCCTGGTGCTCGGGCAGTCCGACTTCAGGCGGCTCTACCGGCCCGTCAACAAGTACTACTTCGCCACGGGGCGGACCAACGGCCGTTCCCCCCTGGTGGCCGACCCCGTCTACGTACGGAACCGGACGGACCCCGTCACCCGGATGGACACCGCCACGCAGACGGTCCGGGCGCTTCTCGGGGGACCGACGAACTGGCTGCGGCCCGTGGCCGATTCCCGCTTCCCCACCGGTACGGCGCTGAAGAAGGGCGTCACCTCGCTGGCGCCCGACGACCAGAACGTCCTGAAGGTGCCGCTCAACAAGAAGGCGGACAAGGTGGGCCGGACGGCCTGCCGGATGATGGCCGCCCAGGTCTTCTTCACCTTGCGGGACCTGACGTCTGCGCGCGTCGAACAGGTGGAGCTGCGGAGCGACCGCGGCCGGCTGTGTTCGCTGGGGTCGGACGAGGCGGTGGAATTCGCCCCCGACAGCCGTTCCGGTGCACCGGACAGCCAGTACTTCGTCGATGCCAAGGGGCATGTGGAGCGGATACCGGGGAACAGCAAGGGCACCGGTATCCCCGAGCCCGTGACCGGCCCGCTCGGCAGCGGGGCGGTGCCGATGAGCACGGTCGGAGTGGCCCGCGACGAGCAGTTGGCGGCGGGTGTCTCCGCGGACCATCAGGACCTCTACGTCTCCTCCCTCGTCTCGGACGGCGAACTCACCGAGCCTGCGGTGACCAGCAGGGCGAAGAAGTCCGCCGACCGGCTTTCGGCTCCGAGCTGGGACGGCCGAGGTGACCTGTGGGTGGCCGACCGGGACCCGGCGGGCCCCAGGCTGCTGCGTCTGGTCGGCGGCAAGGGCACGCCTCAGGAGGTCACCGTGCCGAGCCTGAACGGCGGGCGGATCGAGGCCCTGCGGATGTCGGCCGACGGAGTGCGGATCGCGCTGCTCCTGTCGAAGGACGGGCAGACGACGCTGAAGATCGGGCGGGTGGAGCGCCAGGGTTCCGAGGAGCAGCCGCAGGTCTCCGTCGAGGATCTGCGTCAGGCCGCGCCGCAGCTCACGGACGTGTCGGCGATTTCCTGGTCCGGCCGCAGCCGCCTTGTCGTGGTCGGCAAGGAGGAGGGCGGTGTGCAGCAGGTGCGTTACGTGCAGGCGGACGGTTCGACATCGTCCTCCGGTGTGCTGCCCGGGGTGAACCAGGTGACGGCGGTCGCGGCGGCGGACGACGAGCAGCTTCCCCTGATGGCGGAGACCGTGGACGACGGAATCGTGAAGCTGTCCCCGGGTGACAACTGGCAGACGGTGCTCAAGGCGGGCTCGTCCCTGGTCTATCCGGGCTGAGGCGGTCCGGAGTTTTCCACAGGGGTGGCCGGTTTCCGGCCGCCCCTGCACAGTGTCGGGATGCGGGGATGGTGGCGGGAATTCACCGGACTGGTCCTGCCGGTGGCCTGTGGTGGCTGCGGCAGGCCGCGCACTGAACTCTGCGAGGAGTGCCGGGCCGCGCTGCTCGGTGCGATGCCGCGCCGGGTGAGACCCGCACCCGAGCCCGCCGGGCTGCCGGTGGTGCGTGCCGCGGCTCCGTACGAGAACGCGGTACGGGCGGTGCTCCTGGCCCATAAGGAGCGGGGGGCACTGGGGCTTGCCGGGGTACTCGGAAGCGCTCTGGCGGGCGCTGTGCGGGCCGGGGCGGGGCATATGCGCGAGGCGGGGCCGCTGCTGCTCGTGCCCGTACCGTCGGCGCGGCGTTCCACTGCCGCACGGGGCCATGATCCGGCGCACCGTATCGCCCTGGCCGCAGCGGCGGAACTGCGGCGTACGGGGATGCCTGCCGGCGTCCTCGGGGTGCTGCGGCAGCGGCGGGCCGTGGCCGACCAGTCGGGGCTCGGGGCCGGGCAGCGGCGGGTGAATCTGGCCGGGGCGCTCGAAGTGGTGGGCGGCGCCGGACGACTTCTCGCGGGCGGCCGGGTGGTGCTGGTCGACGACCTCATGACGACCGGAGCTTCGCTGACGGAGGCGGCGCGTGCCGTGCGCGCAGGCGCCGCGGCGGATGCCGGTGCACGCTGGAAGAACACCGGGGTGCAAGCCCTGCGAGCTGCGGTTGTCTCAGCTTCTCCGTCCGCTTTCGAAATAAACCGGAACTGACGCAGAACTTGCATCGTTGCAGGTAGTGAGTAGGCAAATGAACCTGAACGGAGGTACGCGCGAGTAGCGGGTGCCGACACCCTGCCGGGCAGGCTATGTTCGGTTGTGAGGAATGGTGAACGCCAGACCTCGACGAATGCACCACCACGTTTCGGGCAGGTAACTCATCGGCAGTCCAGAATCGCTGGAGCCGGTGGGATGGAGACCGTGCCGGAGGGGGAGGAGGGGGTGAAAGCCACCGAGTCCGAGGCTCCGGATATGACCGGAGTTTGGTGCAAAAGGGAAATGCTCCGCCGCTGAAGCGGAGCGATCCGGGAACGGAGTTCTGCGTGGACATCGTCGTCAAGGGCCGCAAGACCGAGGTGCCCGAGCGGTTCCGCAAGCACGTGGCCGAGAAGTTGAAGCTGGACAAGATCCAGAATTTCGACGGCAAGGTGATCAGCCTGGACGTCGAGGTGTCCAAGGAGCCGAATCCCCGTCAGGCCGACCGCTCCGACCGGGTGGAGATCACGCTCCGCTCCCGCGGGCCTGTCATCCGGGCGGAGGCGGCCGCGGGTGACCCGTACGCAGCGCTGGACCTGGCCACCGGCAAGCTGGAGGCGCGGCTGCGCAAGCAGCACGACAAGCGCTACAGCCGCCGCGGTACAGGTCGGCTGTCTGCTGCCGAGGTCGGAGAGACCGTGCCGGGCGCCGCGTCGTTCAACGGGAACGGCGAGCTGATCGCCGACGAGACGTCGACGGGCAGCGTGCCCACCACCAAGATCGGTTCGCTCGAGGTACAGGGCGAAGGGCCGCTGGTGATGCGCGAGAAGACGCACGTCGCGGCACCGATGGCGCTCGACCAGGCGCTCTACGAGATGGAGCTGGTCGGGCACGACTTCTACTTGTTCGTCGACTCGGAGAGCAAGGAGCCCAGTGTCGTCTACCGGCGGCACGCCTACGACTACGGTGTCATCCGCCTGGTGACGGACCCGCTCGCCGCTGATGAAGCAGGCGGCGCGGGCGGTGCGCTCGGCGGCTGACGTCACATCGGCATGGTGCCCCTGGAGCGCCTGTGCGCCCCCAGGGGCACCCGCGTGCGACAAGCAGGATCACCGTTCCGGCGTCCAGGCATGAAAGCATGGCGTCCCAGGCCAACCGGGGCTCCATGAGCTGCCGTTGGCGGACAGCTTGTGGACGACAGGCCGTGGCCTTCAGGGGGAGGAACGATGGCGAACACCTTCGGGCCCGTGCGCGATGCGAATGACGCCGGTGCGGATACCGGCGTGGACGCGGACAACGACAGCGGCTCCCGCAAGGAGCCCATCCGGGTTCTTGTGGTCGATGACCACGCGCTCTTCCGCAGAGGTCTGGAGATCGTCCTCGCGCAGGAAGAGGACATCCAGGTCGTCGGCGAGGCCGGCGACGGGGCGGAAGCCGTCGACAAGGCTGCCGACCTGCTGCCCGACATCGTGCTGATGGACGTACGGATGCCCAAGCGCGGCGGCATCGAGGCGTGCACCTCCATCAAGGAAGTGGCCCCCAGCGCGAAGATCATCATGCTGACGATCAGCGACGAGGAGGCCGACCTCTACGAGGCGATCAAGGCGGGCGCCACCGGATATCTACTCAAGGAGATCTCCACCGACGAGGTGGCCACGGCGATTCGCGCGGTCGCCGACGGTCAGTCCCAGATCAGCCCGTCGATGGCGTCGAAACTCCTGACCGAGTTCAAATCGATGATCCAGCGCACCGATGAGCGACGGCTCGTCCCGGCGCCGCGGCTCACCGAACGTGAGCTGGAAGTCCTCAAACTCGTTGCAACGGGCATGAACAATCGCGATATCGCGAAGGAGTTGTTCATTTCCGAGAACACGGTGAAGAACCACGTCCGCAATATTCTGGAGAAGCTGCAGCTCCACTCCCGGATGGAAGCCGTGGTCTATGCCATGCGGGAGAAGATCCTCGAGATCCGGTAGACCGCGGGACCGGGTCGGGGGAAGCCGCTCAGGCGAGAGCGCGGGCGATTTCCGCCATGAGCGGCTCGCGCAGCTCCGGGGCGTCGACCCGGTCCAGCCGGACGTTCGTGCAGCCGACCCAGGACGCTGCTTCCACCAGGGCCTCGGCCATCGGTGTCACGGTCTTCCGGCCCAGGAGAGACACCTGCCGGGCGACCAGCGTGGAGCCTTCACGGGCAGGGTCGACCCGGCCCTGAAGCCTGCCTCCGGCCAGCAGCGGCATCGCGAAGTACCCATGGACCCGCTTCGGCTTCGGGACGTACGCCTCCAGGCGGTGGGTGAAGCCGAAGATCCGCTCGGTGCGTGCCCGTTCCCAGATCAGCGAGTCGAAGGGCGAGAGCAGCGTCGTGCGGTGGCGTCCGCGCGGCTCCGATACCAGGGCCTCAGGGTCGGCCCAGGCCGGCTTGGCCCAGCCCTCCACCGACACCGGCACGAGACCCGAGTCCGCCACCACGGCGTCGAACTGCTCGCCCTTGAGGCGGTGGTAGTCCGCGATGTCGGTCCGGGTGCCGACCCCCAGCGACCGGCCCGCCAGGGCCACCAGCCTGCGGTGGCACTCCGCGTCGTCGAGATCGTCGTGGAGGACGGCGTCCGGGATGGCGCGCTCGGCGAGGTCGTAGACGCGCCTCCAGCCGCGCCGCTCCGTGCAGACCACCTCGCCGTACATCAGCGCCCGCTCGACGGCCACCTTCGACGCCGACCAGTCCCACCACTCGCCGCCGTTCTTCGCGCCGCCGAGTTCGGTGGCGGTCAGCGGGCCCTCGGCGCGCAGTTGCTTGATCACCGTCTCGTACGCCCCGTCGGGCAGGTCGTGGTGCCAGTGCGGACGCGAGCGGTAGGCGCGGCGGCGGAACGCGAAATGCGGCCACTCCTCGACCGGCAGGATGCAGGCGGCATGCGACCAGTACTCGAACGAGCGACCACCCGACCAGTACGCCTCCTCGACGGTGCGACGGTCGACGGCACCGAGACGTGCGTACGGAATGAGCTCGTGCGATCTGGCCAGCACCGAGATGGTGTCGAGCTGTACGGCTCCGAGGTGCCGGAGCACGCCCGGCACACCCGCCCGGCGGTCCGGGGCGCCCAGGAAACCCTGTGCGCGCAGGGCGATTCGGCGGGCCTGGTCGGCGGAGAGTTCCACGGCGGGAAGCGGCACGGGAGTCATGCACCGAACCCTAGAGCGGGGCACTGACAGTCGGGCCCGGGTGAGCGAAAGCGCCCGGGCCCGGCCGTCAGCGGCTCGCGGGAAAGTACGGGGCGGTGCCGGGTAGTCCCAGGTCCGACGGCAGCAGGGCGCCGATCCAGACATCGCGGCGTATCCCCTTGTTCAGCAGCGCCGAGCGCTGCTCCCCCTCCATCCGGAAACCGGCCCGCTGGGCGACCGACCGCGACGGGGTGTTGCCGACCTCGGCCCGCCACTCCAGCCGGTCCGCGCCGAGCGAGGTGAACGACCAGTGGGCGGATGCCAGCACCGCCTCCGTCATATAGCCGCGACCGCGGTGCTCCTTGCCGGTCCAGAACCCCACCTCGTACGTCCCGGGCAGGACGCGGTGGTTGATACCGAGAGCGCCGACGAGCAGGCCGCTGTCCCGCTGCACCACCGCGAAGTTGTACATCGAGTCGTCCTGCCAGCCCCTGGGCGACATTGCGGCAGTGAAGATCTCCGCGTCGGCTCTCGCGTACGGGGAAGGGACCACCGTCCAGCGCTGGATGTCATGGTCCTGGCAGGCCGTGTACACGCCGTCCGCGTCGTCCGGTGCGAAGGGACGCAGGATGAGGCGTTCGGTGGTGAGAGTGATCGGCTCCATGGGGAGATTGTGGTGAGGCGAGGCCCGTCGTGCGAGCACTTTTGCCGCATCCCGGCACCTTCGAGCCCTTCCGTCCGTTGTTCTGGAAGGGTGCGGCGAGGTCCACGCGGCAGCAGCCCTCCCGACGCGGTGGGGTCCTCGCTTACGATGGCCGTTGCGGTGGGGCCCACCTGCCGTGCCCGCGCCAGAGTCCATTACACGACCCAGTGCCAGGCCCGACCGGCAAGGAGACCAGCCTCAGTGTCCGTCTTCAACAAGCTCATGCGTGCAGGCGAAGGCAAGATCCTGCGCAAACTGCACCGCATCGCGGACCAGGTCAGCTCCATCGAAGAGGACTTCGTCAACCTCTCCGACGCCGAGCTGCGGGCGCTCACCGACGAGTACAAGGAACGGTACGCGGACGGCGAGAGCCTGGACGACCTGCTTCCCGAAGCGTTCGCGACCGTCCGCGAGGCGGCCAAGCGCGTCCTCGGACAGCGCCACTACGACGTTCAGATGATGGGCGGCGCCGCCCTGCACCTCGGGTATGTCGCCGAGATGAAGACCGGTGAGGGCAAGACCCTCGTCGGTACCCTGCCCGCGTATCTCAATGCGCTCTCCGGCAAGGGTGTTCACCTGATCACGGTGAACGACTACCTGGCCGAGCGTGACTCCGAGATGATGGGCCGGGTCCACCAGTTCCTGGGCCTGTCCGTCGGCTGCATCATCGCCAACATGACTCCGGCCCAGCGCCGTGAGCAGTACGGGTCCGACATCACGTACGGCACCAACAACGAGTTCGGATTCGACTACCTTCGCGACAACATGGCGTGGTCCCAGGACGAGCTCGTCCAGCGCGGCCACAACTTCGCCATCGTCGACGAGGTCGACTCGATCCTCGTCGACGAGGCCCGTACGCCGCTGATCATCTCCGGCCCGGCCGACCAGGCCACCAAGTGGTACGGCGACTTCGCCAAGCTGGTGACGCGGCTCGCCAGGGGTGAGGCCGGCAACCAGCTGAAGGGCATCGAGGAGACCGGTGACTACGAGGTCGACGAGAAGAAGCGGACCGTGGCCATCCATGAGCCCGGTGTCGCGAAGGTCGAGGACTGGCTCGGTATCGACAACCTCTACGAGTCGGTGAACACGCCGCTCGTCGGGTATCTCAACAACGCGATCAAGGCCAAGGAACTCTTCAAGAAGGACAAGGACTACGTCGTCGTCGACGGCGAAGTCATGATCGTCGACGAGCACACCGGCCGTATGCTCGCCGGGCGCCGTTACAACGAGGGCATGCACCAGGCCATCGAGGCGAAGGAAGGGGTGGACATCAAGGACGAGAACCAGACGCTCGCCACGATCACCCTCCAGAACTTCTTCCGCCTCTACGGCAAGCTCTCCGGCATGACCGGTACGGCGATGACCGAGGCCGCCGAGTTCCACCAGATCTACAAGCTGGGCGTCGTGCCGATCCCGACGAACCGGCCGATGGTCCGGGCGGACCAGTCGGACCTGATCTACCGCACCGAGGTCGCGAAGTTCGCCGCCGTCGTCGACGACATCGCCGAGAAGCACGAGAAGGGCCAGCCGATCCTGGTCGGCACCACCTCGGTCGAGAAGTCCGAGTACCTCTCGCAGCAGCTCTCCAAGCGCGGAGTCCAGCACGAGGTGCTCAACGCCAAGCAGCACGACCGTGAGGCGACGATCGTCGCGCAGGCCGGCCGCAAGGGCGCCGTCACGGTCGCGACGAACATGGCCGGCCGAGGCACCGACATCAAGCTCGGTGGAAACCCCGACGACCTCGCCGAGGCGGAGCTGCGCCAGCGCGGACTCGACCCCGTCGAGCACGTCGAGGAGTGGGCGGCGGCGCTGCCCGCCGCGCTGGAGAAGGCCGAGCTCGCGGTGAAGGCGGAGTTCGAAGAGGTCAAGGACCTCGGCGGGCTGTACGTGCTCGGTACGGAGCGGCACGAGTCGCGGCGTATCGACAACCAGCTGCGCGGTCGTTCCGGCCGTCAGGGCGACCCGGGCGAGTCCCGCTTCTACCTGTCGCTGGGCGACGACCTGATGCGGCTGTTCAAGGCGCAGATGGTCGAGCGCGTGATGTCGATGGCCAACGTGCCGGACGACGTGCCGATCGAGAACAAGATGGTGACGCGGGCGATCGCGTCGGCCCAGTCGCAGGTCGAGCAGCAGAACTTCGAGACGCGTAAGAACGTCCTGAAGTACGACGAGGTGCTCAACCGGCAGCGTGAGGTCATCTACGGCGAGCGCCGCCGCGTCCTGCAGGGCGAGGATCTGCAGGACCAGATCCGCCACTTCACGGATGACACGATCGACGACTACATCCGGCAGGAGACCGCCGAGGGCTTCGCCGAGGAGTGGGACCTGGAGCGGCTGTGGGGCGCGTTCAAGCAGCTCTACCCGGTGAAGGTCACGGTCGAGGAGCTGGAGGAGGCCGCCGGGGATCTGGCGGGGGTCACCGCCGAGTTCATCGCCCAGTCCGTCAAGGACGACATCCACGAGCAGTACGAGGAGCGGGAGAAGACGCTCGGCTCGGACATCATGCGCGAGCTGGAGCGTCGTGTGGTCCTGTCCGTTCTGGACCGCAAGTGGCGTGAGCACCTCTACGAGATGGACTATCTCCAGGAGGGCATCGGCCTGCGGGCCATGGCGCAGAAGGACCCGCTGGTCGAGTACCAGCGCGAGGGCTTCGACATGTTCAACGCCATGATGGAGGGCATCAAGGAGGAGTCCGTCGGCTACCTGTTCAACCTGGAGGTCCAGGTCGAGCAGCAGGTCGAGGAGGTCCCGGTGCAGGACGTGGCCGAGCTGTCGCTCTCCAAGGAGGGCGCGCCGGCCGCGGCGGCCTCCCGCCCGGAGATCCGGGCCAAGGGCCTGGACGCACCGCAGCGGCCCGACCGGCTGCACTTCTCCGCCCCCACGGTGGACGGGGAGGGCGGCGTCGTCGAGGGCGACTTCACCAATGGCGACAGTGCTCGCTCGGAGGCGGACGGCATGACGCGCGCCGAGCGCCGCAAGGCACAGAAGGGCGGCAGCACCGGTGGTGGTGGCCGTCGTCGCAAGAAGTAGCGCGTGGCGTTGAGGGCGGGGCGGTACTGAGGTACCGCCGGCGTCCGCCGGACGGCTGGGGCCGGACACCTTCGGGGTGTCCGGCCCCAGCCGTTTCCGCGTCGAGGGGTTCGTCGAGGGGTTCGTCGTGGGGTTCCCGCTCACCGGTTTCGGGTTCCGCCTCAGTCGTCGCAGGGGGTGGGCCTCGTGTGCGGGACGCGTTCGCCGCCCAGTTCCACCGCCGCGCAGCGCCAGCGGAGGTCGGTGCCCCGTTCCAGGCGGAAGGCCATGGCGCGGACCCGGTCGCCCGCGGCGATGCTCGCGAACGCTTCGACGACTCCGGTGGCAGGCTGGGCGCCGTGGCAGTGCCGGAGGACCGGCCGGACGCCCTCCGCGCCGAACGGGCTGCTGGGCGCGAGTTCGGCGAGCTGGTCGTACGCCTCGCCGATGGTGTGCCCGAGCATCCAGTGCACCGGGCGCCGGCCGCTGAGCACCGCGAGAAGGCGTTCGGCGAACCACTGGTGCGGGCGGGGATGCCGCGCGGTCCGTGGCCGGATCTGTTGCGGGGGTACGGTGCCGGGCCTCCGCTGATCGCGTCGTGCGGCGGGCCTGCTCTTGTCCATGCTCATGCTCATCGCCCCCGTGCTGTTCCGTGCCCGGCGGAATACCGAGCGGTAACTTCTGCTGCGGATCTTCTACGGGGGAGGCGGGCGGCGCCGCAAGCCGGGAAAAGGGCCCGGTCCGGACGCCCGGAGATCACCTATCCGGGTGTCGGCGCCTGTGCCGCAAGGGCGCGGCGAGGGTGAGGGGCCCCCGCGGGGTGGACGAACGGAGGCCGCTCAAGGACCCCAACGAGGGACCTCCCACGTATCCTGAGAACGTTTCCGACTACGAAAGCGGCCAGCCATGCGCGTGTACGTCCCCCTGACCCTCTCCGGTCTCGCAGCGGCGCACAGGGCGGGCGAAGTCGGGCCGGGGCCGCTGACCGCCTATGCCGTGACGCCCGCACTGCGGGAGTGGTACGTCTCCGACGACATCGAGGAGCTGGAGTACGCGGCGCTCAACCGGGCCGCATCCGCCTCGCTGCGGATGATCGCCGGGAACCCCCACGAGCCCCGGCGCAGGGTCGTCGTCGCCGTCGACGTAGCGGACGGGGCAGCGGTCGCGGACCCCGATCACAGCCTGGACGGGGCATCGCTCGGCGAGGTGCGGATCGAGGCCGCCGTGGCGCTGGTGAAGGCCGCGGCCGTGCATGTGGACGCCGATGACGCGGAGAAGGACGTGGCGGCTGCCGCGGCCGTACTGGGGGCCGCGGACCTCGGTGACGACGACGCGCAGTTCACGGTGGACGGCGCCGAGGATCACGAGCTGCTGTGGTTCGGCATCCAGGAGATCCCGAACCTGATCGGCTGACTGTCGGACCCGGCAGGTACGTTCTTCGCATGGGGACGTCAGGGAATCACCAAGCTCATCTGGTCTGGGACTGGAACGGCACGCTGCTCGACGACATCGAGGCCGTCATCGGCGCGACGAACGCCGCGTTCGCCGAGGTCGACCTCGCTCCGATCACGCTGGAGCAGTACCGCGAGATGTACTGCGTGCCGATTCCCCGCTTCTACGAGCGGCTGCTGGGGCGGCTGCCCACCGAGGCGGAGTGGGACCGGATGGACGGCATCTTCCATCGCCACTACATCGAGCAGCGGGTCGCCTGCGGGCTCACCCAGGGCGTCGAGGAACTGCTCTCGCAGTGGCAGCTGGCAGGGCGCAGCCAGTCCCTGCTGAGCATGTACGGACACGAGGAGCTGGTGCCCGTGGTCCGGGGGTACGGCATCGAGCGGCACTTCGTGCGGATCGACGGCCGTACCGGTCCGTCCGGGGGCAGCAAGGCGCTGCACATGGAGCGGCACTTCGCGGCGCTGGACGGGGTATCTCCGCAGTGGTCGGTGATCATCGGCGACGCGGTGGACGATGCGGTGGCCGCGGCGCATGTCGGGGCGCGAGCGGTGCTTTATACCGGGGGGTCGCACAGCAGGGCCAGCCTGGAGGGCGCCGGGGTGCCTGTGGTGGACACCCTGGCCGAGGCGGTTTCGCTGGCCGAGCGTATGGCGGGCTGAGCGGGGCGTGGGGTGCGGGTAGGGGGCGGCGCGGCCTGCGGCCTTGCTTTGTCCTCAATCGCCGGACGGGCTTGGTGTGGCCCCGCGCTGTCCTCGATCGCCGGCTTGGTGGTGGCCCCGCTCTGTCCTCGGTCACCGGATTGATTTTGGCTTGTCAGGGGAGGGGGGCCGTTGTGCGGAGCACCTTCAGGAACTCGCGCATCCAGGCTGGGTGGTCCGGCCAGGCACGGGACGAGACGAGCGTGCCGTCCACGACCGCTTCGACGTCGTGGAACACCGCGCCGGCCGTTCGCATGTCCGGTTCGAGCGCGGGGTAAGCGGTGACCCGGCGGCCGGACAGGGCGCCGGTGGCCGCGGTGATCAGCGGGCCGTGGCAGATCTGGGCGACCGGCCGGTCGGAGTCGAAGAACGCCTGGACGATCTTGCGGAGCTCGGCGTTGTTGCGCAGATACTCGGGGGCCCGGCCGCCCGGGATCACCAGGGCCACGTAGGAGCCGGGGTCGACGTCCGCGAAGGCGAGGTCGGCGGGCCAGGTGTAGCCGGGCTTCTCGGTGTACGTGTCGAAGCCGGGCTCGAAATCGTGGACGACGAAGCGGAGCGTCTTGCGTTCGGGGGCCGCGATGTCGACCTCGTACCCCTCCTCGCGCAGCCGCTGGTACGGGTAGAGGACTTCGAGGGACTCGGCGGCATCGCCGGTGATGATCAGGATCTTCGCTGCCATGACAGGACTCCCCACACGTCGAAGGGTGTCGAAGGCCGGCCCGGAACGCCGGGTTCGAACGCCGGTTGCCGCAGGACAGGTGCCGGAGGGCGGATGCCGTGCGACCCGGACAGCCTGCCGGTTGTGGCGCGGTTCGCCAAGACGACGCGGCGCACTGTCCAAAGTGTCAAAGTTAGGACCCATCTTTTGTACACATACAGCTCATGACGGCGACGGGGGCAAGGGAGATAGCCTGGTGCCGTGATCAGCGCGATACGCCTCGGGGGCAGCGAAGCCCCCGGCCTGCGCCCGGAGTGCCACAGTGCCCGGGCGATCCGCGCTCTCCGTATCCCGGACCGCCTGCCAAAAATGGCCCATACGGTCCCGGGTATCTCTCATAGCGGCATAGCGTCGACCCAGACCGGATACCCCGTGTCGTGGCGGTACGTCGTCTTTTTCACCTACGTCACGCAACGGCGCGCGACAGGAGCCAGAGGACATGCAGACCAAGCTGGACGAAGCCAAGGCCGAGCTGCTCGCACGGGCCGCCGAGGTAGCTGACAACAGCCCGGGCGGTGGTGTCGGTGGCCCGGGACGTACCCCCCGGGTGCACGTTGCCGGGACGGGTGCCGGGACCGGACAGGGAGACCGTCCGAGCGAGAGCACCCTGCTCGCCTATCTCCAGCGCTACTACCTGCACACTGCCCCGGAGGACGTCAGCGGGCGGGACCCGGTCGATGTCTTCGGTGCGGCTTCTTCCCACTACCGGCTCGCCGAAAACCGGCCCCAGGGCACGGCGAACGTCCGGGTGCACACCCCGACCGTCGAGGAGAACGGCTGGACGTCCAGCCACTCCGTGGTCGAGGTCGTCACGGACGACATGCCGTTCCTGGTCGACTCCGTCACCAATGAGCTGTCCCGGCAGGGGCGTGGCATCCATGTCGTGATCCACCCGCAGATCATCGTCCGCCGCGATGTCACCGGAAAGCTCATCGAGGTCCTCACCGACGTCAATGGCGCCGGCCCGGTCCCGAAGGGCCGTAAGAACGCCAAGGGCGCCAAGGCGGACAAGGCCGAGCTGCCGCACGACGCGCTCGTCGAGTCCTGGATCCATGTCGAGATCGACCGCGAGACCGACCGTGCCGACCTGAAGCAGATCACCGCCGATCTGCTGCGGGTCCTGTCCGACGTACGGGAGACCGTCGAGGACTGGGAGAAGATGCGCGACGCGGCTCTGCGCATCGCCGACGACCTTCCCGGTGAGCCGCTGGACGACCTCGCCGACGACGAGGTCGACGAGGCCCGCGAGCTGCTGCGCTGGCTCGCCGCCGACCACTTCACCTTTCTCGGCTACCGCGAGTACGAGCTCAAGGACAGCGACGCACTCACCGCCGTCCCCGGTACCGGCCTCGGCATTCTGCGCGCGGACCCGCACCACACCGGCGAGGAGGCGCACCCGGTCTCCCCGTCCTTCGACCGGCTGCCCGCCGACGTCCGCGCCAAGGCCCGTGAGCACAAGCTGCTCGTCCTGACGAAGGCCAACAGCCGGGCGACCGTGCACCGCCCCAGCTACCTCGACTACGTCGGAGTGAAGAAGTTCGACGCCGACGGCAACGTCATCGGTGAGCGCCGCTTCCTCGGACTGTTCTCCTCCGCCGCTTACACCGAGTCCGTGCGCCGCGTGCCCGTCGTCCGCCGCAAGGTCGCCGAGGTGCTCGACGGCGCGGGCTTCTCGTACAACAGCCACGACGGCCGCGACCTGCTCCAGATCCTGGAGACGTACCCGCGCGACGAGCTGTTCCAGACGCCGCCCGACCAGCTGCGCTCCATCGTCACCTCCGTGCTCTACCTCCAGGAGCGCCGCCGGCTGCGGTTGTACCTGCGCCAGGACGAGTACGGGCGCTACTACTCCGCGATCGTCTACCTGCCGCGCGACCGCTACACCACGGGTGTGCGCCTGCGGCTCATCGACATCCTCAAGGAGGAGCTGGGCGGCACCAACGTCGACTTCACCGCCTGGAACACCGAGTCGATCCTCTCCCGGCTGCACTTCGTCATCCGGGTCCCGCCGGGCACGGAACTGCCGCACCTCACCGACGCCGACACCGACCGCATCGAGGCCCGGCTCGTCGAGGCCGCCCGCTCCTGGGCCGACGGCTTCCAGGAGGCGTTGAACGCCGAGTGCGGCGAGGAGCGCGCCGCCGAGCTGATGCGCCGCTACGGGCACTCCTTCCCTGAGGGCTACAAGGCCGACCACTCGTCGCGCGCGGCCGTCGCCGACCTGGTGCATCTCGAAGCGCTCCAGCGGGGTGAGAAGGACTTCGCGCTCAGCCTGTACGAGCCCGTCGGCGCCGTCTCCCGCGAGCGCCGCTTCAAGATCTACCGGACCGGCGATCAGGTCTCCCTCTCGGCCGTCCTCCCGGTGCTCCAGCGGCTCGGCGTCGAGGTCGTCGACGAGCGCCCGTACGAGCTGCGCTGCGCGGACCGTACGAGCGCCTGGATCTACGACTTCGGGCTGCGCATGCCGCAGACCGACGGCGGCGACTACCTCGCCGACGACGCCCGCGACCGCTTCCAGGAAGCCTTCACCGCCTCCTGGACGGGTCAGGCCGAGAACGACGGCTTCAACTCCCTCGTGCTGCGCGCCGGACTCAACTGGCGCCAGGCCATGGTGCTGCGCGCCTACGCGAAGTACCTGCGCCAGGCGGGGTCGACCTTCAGCCAGGACTACATGGAGGACACCCTCCGTAACAACGTCCACACCACCCGGCTGCTGGTCTCCCTCTTCGAGGCGCGGATGTCGCCCGAGCGGCAGCGGGCCGGCACGGAGCTGACCGACGGGCTCCTGGAGGAGCTCGAGGGCGCGCTCGACCAGGTCGCCTCGCTCGACGAGGACCGCATCCTGCGGTCCTTCCTCACCGTCATCAAGGCCACGCTGCGCACCAACTTCTTCCAGAAGGCGGAGAGCGGCGAGCCGCACGGCTATGTGTCGATGAAGTTCGACCCGCAGGCCATTCCGGACCTCCCCGCGCCGCGTCCGGCGTTCGAGATCTGGGTGTACTCGCCGCGCGTCGAGGGCGTCCACCTGCGCTTCGGCAAGGTCGCCCGCGGTGGTCTGCGCTGGTCGGACCGGCGGGAGGACTTCCGTACGGAGATCCTCGGCCTGGTCAAGGCGCAGATGGTGAAGAACACCGTCATCGTGCCGGTCGGCGCCAAGGGCGGCTTCGTCGCCAAGCAGCTCCCGGACCCGGCCGTCGACCGTGACGCCTGGCTGGCCGAGGGCATCGCCTCGTACAAGATGTTCATCTCGGCGCTGCTCGACATCACCGACAACATGGTGGCCGGCGAGGTCGTGCCGCCCGCCGATGTCGTCCGCCACGACGAGGACGACACCTACCTCGTCGTCGCCGCGGACAAGGGCACGGCGAGCTTCTCCGACATCGCCAACGAGGTCGCCGTCGCGTACGGCTTCTGGCTCGGTGACGCCTTCGCCTCCGGCGGCTCCGCCGGTTACGACCACAAGGGCATGGGCATCACCGCCCGCGGCGCCTGGGAGTCCGTCAAGCGGCACTTCCGCGAGCTCGGTCACGACACCCAGACGCAGGACTTCACCGTCGTCGGCGTCGGCGACATGTCCGGTGACGTGTTCGGCAACGGCATGCTGCTCTCCGAGCACATCCGGCTGGTCGCGGCCTTCGACCACCGGCACATCTTCATCGACCCGAAGCCGGACGCCGCCACCTCGTTCGCCGAGCGGCGCCGTCTCTTCGACCTGCCGCGCAGCTCCTGGGCCGACTACAACAAGGAACTGCTCTCCACGGGCGGTGGCATCCACCTCCGCAGCGCCAAGTCGATCCCGATCAACGCGCACGTGCGTGAGGCGCTCGGCATCGAGTCGGGGGTCACGAAGATGACGCCCGCCGAGCTGATGCAGAACATCCTCAAGGCCGACGTCGACCTCCTGTGGAACGGCGGCATCGGTACGTACATCAAGTCGTCCCACGAGTCGAACGCGGACGTCGGCGACAAGGCCAACGACGCGATCCGGGTCAACGGCGAGGACCTGCGGGCCAAGGTCGTCGGTGAGGGCGGCAACCTCGGCGCGACGCAGCTCGGCCGGATCGAGTTCGCCCGTAACGGCGGCCGGATCAACACCGACGCGATCGACAACAGCGCCGGTGTGGACACCTCCGACCACGAGGTGAACATCAAGATCCTGCTCAACGGGCTCGTCCGCGACGGCGACATGACCGTCAAGCAGCGCAACAAGCTGCTCGCCGAGATGACCGACGAGGTCGGCCGGCTGGTGCTGCGCAACAACTACGCGCAGAACACCGCGCTCGGCAACGCCTGCGCCCAGGCACCGTCCCTGCTCCACGCACACCAGCGCTTCATGCGCCGGCTGGGCCGCGACGGGACCCTGGACCGGGCGCTGGAGTTCCTGCCCAACGACCGGCAGATCCGCGAACTGCTGAACTCCGGCAAGGGGCTCAGCCAGCCCGAGCTGTCCGTGCTGCTCGCGTACACCAAGATCACGGTCGCCGACGAGCTGATCTCCACCAGCCTGCCGGACGACCCGCATCTGCAGAAGCTGGTGCACGCCTACTTCCCCCAGCAGCTGCGGGAGCGTTTCCCGGAGGTTGTCGACGGGCACGCGCTGCGCCGAGAGATCATCACGACCGTGCTGGTCAACGACACGGTGAACACCGGTGGTTCGACCTTCCTGCACCGGCTGCGGGAAGAGACCGGGGCGTCGATCGAGGAGATCGTGCGGGCGCAGGCCGCGGCCCGCGAGATCTTCGGCCTGGCCCAGGTGTGGGACGCCGTCGAGGCGCTCGACAACCAGGTCGACGCGGATGTCCTCACCCGCATCCGGCTGCACTCGCGCCGTCTCGTCGAGCGCGGTTCGCGCTGGCTGCTCGGCAACCGGCCGCAGCCCGTCCAGATCGCCGAGACGATCGAGTTCTTCCGGGACGGGGTGGAGCAGGTCTGGGGTCAGCTGCCCAAGATGCTCATGGGTGCGGACCAGGAGTGGTACCAGTCGATCCGGGAAGAGCTCACCTCGGTGGGTGTCCCGGACGAGCTGGCGACGCGGGTCGCCGGATTCTCCTCCGCCTTCCCGGCGCTGGACATCGTGGCGATCGCGGAGCGCACCGGCAAGGACCCGCTGGCGGTCGCGGAGGTCTACTACGACCTCGCCGACCGGCTGCGGATCACCCAGCTGATGGACCGGATCATCGAGCTGCCGCGGGCCGACCGCTGGCAGTCCATGGCCCGCGCCTCCATCCGCGAGGACCTGTACGCGGCGCATGCCGCGCTCACCGCGGACGTGCTGTCGGTGGGCAACGGGTCGTCGACGCCGGAGGAACGCTTCACGGCGTGGGAGGAGAAGAACGCGGCGATTCTGGCGCGGTCGCGGTCCACGCTGGATGAGATCCAGAGCTCGGACGCGTTTGATCTGGCGAATCTGTCGGTGGCTATGCGGACGATGCGGACGTTGTTGCGGACGCACGCGTAGTTGCTGGGCGGTGGTGGGCGCCCTTGTCCCACCTTGTCCTCAATCGCCGGACGGGCTTGGTTTAGCCGTCCGGCGGTTGGGGGTGCGGGCTACTGATTGTCCTCAAGCGCCGGACGGGCTGGGTTTGCCGGTGTTGGGGCGGCGGGTGCGGCGGATGCGGCGGTGGAGGGTGTGCGGGTTACTGCTGTCCTCAAACGCCGGACGGGCTGGAGTTGGCCAGGGTGACTGGGGTTGACCAGGGTGGACCGGGGTTGGCCGGGGAGGGCCGGGGTTGGCCGGGGCGGGCTGGGGTTGGCCGGGCGGGCTTGGGTTGGCGGTCAGCGTTTCGGGTTTGGCTTGGTGAATTGTTCGTAGGCGGCTACTACCTCTTTGGCCGGGCCGTCCATGCGTAGCGTGCCCGATTCCAGCCACAATGCCCGGTCGCAGGTTTCGGTGATCGACTTGTTGCTGTGGCTGACCAGGAAGACGGTGCCCGCCTCCTGGCGCAGTTCCTTGATCCGGTCCTTGCTGCGCCGCTGGAATCTGGCGTCCCCCGTGGACAGCGCCTCGTCGATCAGCAGTACGTCGTGGCTCTTCGCCGCGGCGATGGAGAACCGCAGCCGGGCCCCCATGCCGGAGGAGTACGTCCGCATCGGCAGCGTGATGAAGTCGCCCTTCTCGTTGATGCCGGAGAAGTCGACGATGTCCTGGTAGCGCTCGCGGATCTGCCGGCGCGTCATGCCCATTGCCAGTCCGCCCAGGACGACATTGCGCTCGCCGGTCAGATCGCTCATCAGCGCGGCGTTCACCCCGAGCAGTGAAGGCTGTCCCTGGGTGTGGACCCGGCCCCGGGTCGGCGGCAGCAGACCTGCGACGGCCTTGAGGAGCGTCGACTTCCCGGAGCCGTTGGAGCCGATCAGGCCGATGGCCTCGCCCCGGTACGCGGCGAAGCTGACACCCTTCACGGCGTGCACCTCCCGCGCTCCCGGGCTCTTCCCGCGCGACGCGAGCCGGCTCAGGGCCGAGGTGGCGCTGCCCTTGCCGGTACGGGCGCCATGCACGGTGTACGTGATGTGGACGTCGTCCACGACGACGGTGGGAACTCGAATATCGGGGGTTTCAGCCACGTCCGTAACGCTCCTCGGCCTTCCAGAAGTACACGAAGCCGCCGACCGCGCAGACGAGCGCCCAGCCCGTCGCGATGGACCACACATGGTCGGGCAGCTGCTTTCCGGTGAAGCTGTCGATCAGGGCGAACCGCATCAGGTCGATGTAGACGGCGGCGGGATTGCAGTCCAGGGCCACCACGACCGCGTGCGGGACCCGGCCGTTCGACAGATGCGTGTCCAGGATCCACATGACGCCCGACGCGTACATCCATGTGCGCAGGACGAACGGCATGAGCTGGGCGATGTCCGGGGTCTGGGCTGCGAGTCGCGCCACGACCATCGAGACACCCGTGTTGAACAGGGCCTGGAGGGTCAGAGCGGGTATGGCCAGTAGCCAGGACGGCTGGGGGAACTGGCCGAACGCGAGCAGGATGAGGAGGAGCACCACCAGCGAGTACAGGAGCTGCTGGAGCTGCTGGAGGGCGAGCGCGATCGGCAGCGAGGCCCTGGGGAAGTGCAGGGCCCGTACGAGCCCGGTGTTGCCGCTGATCGCCCGGGTGCCCGCGGTGATCGTGCTGCTGGTGAAGGTCCAGATGAAGACGCCGGTGACCAGGAACGGCACGTAGTCGGCGACTCCGTTCTTGGTGTTCATCAGGACACCGAAGATGAAGTAGTAGACCGTCGCGTTGAGCAGCGGCGTCATGATCTGCCAGATCTGGCCGAGCTTCGCCTGGCTGTACTGGGCACTGAGCTTGGCGCCGGCGAACGCCGTGATGAAGTGCCTGCGCCCCCACAGCTGCCCGATGTACGACATCAGCGAGGGCCGGGCCCCGCTGACGGTCAGCCCGTGCCGGGCCGCGAGTGCGGCCAGCTCGCCCGGTGCGTGGACCGGGAGGGGAGTGGGGGCGGCTGAATCCACGGGCGCCGGAGGCGCTGCTGTCTGGCTCACCACGATCGCTTTCGATGGGGGGCTGTGACGGACTCGCGACGGGACGGAACCGTATCGTCGCAACGCCGAGGGTAAGACGCTTCCACGTCGCAACGCAACCGTTTCGTCGTTACGGACTATCATTCCGCCCATGGCCACCGACCCAGGAACCCGACGCCGCACGCCGGCGGGCGCAGCCGTGCTGCGCGAGGACGTGACCGATGCGATCCGTGCCGCCGTCTTCGAGGAACTGGCCTCGGTGGGATTCGCCCGGATGTCGATCGAGGGCATCGCCCGGCGCGCGGGCGTCGGCAAGACGGCTGTCTACCGCCGCTGGAAGTCCAAGCTCTCGCTCGTACTCGACCTGGTCTCGGCGGTCGCCTCGCAGGGGATGCCCGCACCGGCCACCGGTTCGCTGTACGGGGACGTCCGCGCCGTACTCGAACTGGCCGCGTATGCCCTGCGCCACCCGGTCGCCTCGCAGGTCATCCCCGATCTGCTGGTCGAGGCGGCACGCAACCCGGAGATCTCCGACGCGATCAAGGCCGCCCTGCTCGACCAGCAGCAGGGCGTGGCCGCCGTCGTCGTGCGCGAGGCCGTGGCCCGGGGCGAGCTGCCCGAGGGCAGTGATCCGGACCGGGCCCTGGACCTGATCGTCGGCCCGCTGTACTGGCGCCTGGCCGTGGTCCGCGGGGACCTGCCCAAGGGTTACCTGGACGACCTCGCGGCATCGGCGGTCGCCGCGCTGCGGCAGAGCTGAACCAGTGCGGAGGCATCACGCCCCGTCCGCCAGAAGCCGGTCCGCGACCCGGCCCGCCGCACCCCCGTCGTCCAGCTCGCAGTAGTCCCTGCGGAAGCTCTCGTACGCGTCCGCGTGCCGCGCCGCCAGCACGCCCGTGGTGCGCAGCGCCTGCGCCACCTCGTCCGTGGTGACGAGCAGCGGGCCCGGCGCCCGGGTCTCGAAGTCCAGGCAGAAGCCGCGCACCGTGTCCCGGTAGTGCTCCAGGTCGTAGGTGTGGAAGAGCATCGGGCGGCCGGTGTGCGCGTAGTCGAACGCCAGGCCCGCGTAGTCCGTGACCAGCACATCGGCGATCAGCAGCAGTTCCGCGGTGTCCGGGTGCCCGGACACGTCGAGCACACCAGGACCGGCCGGCACGCTGCCCGTCACCCGGGGATGTTTGCGCACCAGCACCGTGTGGTCCGCGCCGAGCGACCGCGCCAGGGCGGCCGTGTCGAGCGCCGGGTCCCAGCGGTACGGGCCCGGCCGGTGGCCGGAGGAAGCCGTCCGGTCGTGGGCCAGGTGGTCGCGGTACGTCGGTGCGTAGAGCACGACCCGGTGGCCGTCCGGGATGCCCGTTCGGCGCCTGACCCGCTCGGCCGTCTTCTCCCGGTCGGGCGCGAACAGCAGGTCGGCGGCGGGCGAGCCCGTCTCCAGCACCTCGCCCCCGTACGCCAGCGCGCGGCGCAGATGCGGGGTGGCGAAACGGCTCGGGGAGACCAGTACGGACCACTGGGCCGAGCGGTGCGGCAGGGAGGCGAGCGCGTGGTGGTCGGCGTACAGGCTGCCGTCGAGGTCCGTGCCGAAGCGGCCGAGCGGAGTGCCGTGCCAGGTCTGCACGACCGTCTGGCCGGGGCGGCGCTCGAACCACTCGGGCAGCTGGTCGTCGGTCACGATGCGGCGGGCCCGCGCGAGCGCTTCGTACCAGGCGGCGCTGTGCTCGACGACGGGGACCGCCGTGTCCGGGACGTGCGCCGCCCGCCCCGCCCGCCCTGCGGTCACCCAGAGGTGCTCGACGTCGGTGCCGCGCCGCACCAGTTCGGCGTGGACGGCGCGCGGGGAGTCGCCGCCGGTGTACAGGACGGTGTCGCGCAGCGGGAGGGTGCGCCGCCCCGGGTAGTGGGTGGTGCGCAGCAGGCGTTGGCGGTACGCGCCCCGCTCGGTGACCGGCAGGGCCGGGCCCGCGTGCAGGGTCAGCCGGTCGCCGTGACGCCGTTCGAGGGCCAACTCGCCTTCACCGCCCGGCCGGTGGAGCGGGAGGCGGGCGGTGAGCGACGACGTGGCGCGTACGGGGAAGCCGTCCAGGCGCAGGTCCCAGCGGCCCTCCTGGAGCGTGGCGGCGACGAGTTCGGTGGGCATGGACGCGGTGAAACGGCCGTCCTGCCGCGTCACGGCGACGGTCGCCGTCTCGCGCAGGGCCTCGTGGCGCAGAAGGAGTTCGGCGCCCGTCCCCGTCCCCTCGATGTGCAGGCCGCCGTCGGCCGTCCATCGCGCCCCGTCCACGACCGGCTGCCCGGTCACATCCACCACCAGCTCGCCCGCCGGGCAGGCGGTGGCAGGCGGCGGCAGGTCGGGCGCGGCGGCGAGCGGGGCGCGGCTGCCGTCGGCGAGCAGCAGCAGGGCCCGCCACCGGGCGCCGCCCTCCGGTTCCACTTCGCGGGGAGCCACGTGGGGCGGCGGGGGTACGGCGACGAGTTCCGTGAGCGGAATCCGTACGGCGAAACGCCCGTCGTCCCCGCACTCCACCGGGCAGGACCGTTCCTCCTCGGTGCCGTCCAGGGTGAGGAGCAGCGCTTTCGGCCGCGCACCGCCGTACAGCTGCCCCGTCAGCCTCAGGGTTCCGGTGCCGCCGTCGTGCGCCTGTGCGAGGGCGGGCAGTTGCGAGACGGCCAGTTCGAGCCGGCCGTCCCGGTAGCCGAGCACCGCCCGTCGCCCGCCGCCCAGCTCGCGGACGAGCGGCTGGGCGGAGGCGGCGTCCACGGCCCGTACGGCGGCGCGCCGCACCACACCGTGACTGGACACCACCAGGCCCACCAGCCAGCTGCCGGGCCCGAGTTTGCGTGGGTCGATGTCCATCTCGAAGCCCGAGCGGTCGTAACTGTGCAGCTGCTGGCCGGAGTTCACGGTCGCGACCGGCGCCGCGACGGATCGCAAGGGCGCCGACCGCAGCTGCCTGCCCTCCGCCGACCGCAGCACGCCCCACTTCAGTGCGTGGCGGGCCGTGTCCGCCGGGAGGTTGCGGATGTACGCGTATCCGCGCAGCCCGAGCCGCCCGTCCGCGCCCCATGAGGAACTCAACAGCCGTGCCACCGCCGGAAGATCGGACCGGCCGAGCCATGAGTCGCCGTGGGTGACGCCCGGATGGACGGCCCGGCGCCGGCCGGGCAGGCCCTCGACCGCGAACGTGCCTGCCCCGTTGGTCCGTTCGAAGGCGAGTACGGCCAGCAGGTCGTCGAGCCTGCGCTCGCGCACCAGCCGCCACTTGACCCGCAGCTCCACCGGAAGTCCGTCGAGGGCCGAGCTGCCCGCGCGGTCCAGGAAGGCGCCCGCGTCGGCCATGAACGCCGTGCGGTAGGCGGCACTTCCGAGCGTCATCCCCTCCAGGAAGTACAGGAAGTCGTCGCGCAGGCACGACACGTCGTAGCGCTGCTGCTGCTGCGCCGCGTCCCGGCCGGCCAGGAATGCGCTGACCTGCTCACATGCGGCGATCCTGTCCCGTACGCCCGTCACGTCCGTACGCCGCCGGGTGATCGAGCCCTCCCGCACCCGCCAGTGGTAGACGTGCTCGTGCAGCACATCGACCGAGCGTGCGAGGTAGTGCGCCGGGATCATCACCGGGGTGTCCTCGTAGAGCTTGCCCTCGGGGAACGTGAAGGCGTGGCGGTCCCAGAACGAGCGCCGGAACACCTTGTTCCAGGCGACCCGGTCCGCGAGGAGGCGGGCGTCGCGGGTGATGTGGGTACGGGGGCGGGTGGCCGTCAGCCACCGGTACTGCCACGCCTGCTGCCTGCCGCGCTCGGTCAGCCGCCAGACATTGCCGGTCACCAGGTCGGAACCGGTGGACTCCAGGGACGCGAGCATTCGTTCGTACGCGTCATGGACGAGGACGTCGTCGCTGTCGGCGAACGCCAGGTACGGGACGCCTGGAGTGGTGTGGCGCACCCCCGTGTTCCGGGCCGCACTCAGGCCCGCGTTGGGCTGGTGGACACACCGGAAACGGCTGTCGTGCGCGGCGAATTGCTCCGCGATCCGACGGCTGCCGTCCGTGGAACCGTCATCGACGAGCACCACCTCGATCGCTTCGAGCGACTGCCCGGCCAGGGACCGCAGGCACTGCTCCAGCCACTCCTCGACATTGTGGACGGGGACGACGACGCTGAGGAGAGGCTTCATGGTCATGCTCAACCGGGGTGCGCGCCCCGAGTCACCGGCACTGACCCGAACGGGTGAAAGGAAAGGCCGGATCGCGTACCGGCCCGATTACGCTCGGCTGCCATGCTCCTCAGTGTGGTCATGGCCGTCCCCCGCGGACCGGGATATCTGCGCGCCGCCGTGGACTCCGTACTCGACCAGCCCGTACGGGAGTTGGAGCTGATCCTGGTCGAGGCGGGGGCGTCGGACGTGGGGGCGTCGCAAGTAGGGGCGTCGGACGTGGGGGCGTCGGACGCCTTCGCCGCCATCGCGGCCGAGTACCTGGAGCGCGACACCCGGGTGAGGATGCGGGCCCCCGCAGGGCACCTCACGGTGGGTGGAGCGCGTAACTCCGGGGCCGACGAGGCGCGCGGAGACTACCTCCTCTTCCTCGACGGCGACGACCTGCTCCTGCCCGGCGTGCTGGAACCCGCCGCCGGCCTGCTGTCGGAGAACCGCCCGGACGTGCTGCGCCTGGGCCATGACCGCGTCGACCGCTGGGGCAAGATCCGGCCGGGTGCCCCCGACGCCGTCCCCGCCGCACGCAACCAGCTCTTCCGGCGCGCCTTCTGGGCCACCCACGGGCTCCGCTTCACCGACGGCCCGTACGAGGACGTCCTCCCCGTCCAGCGCGCGCACCTGCTGGCGTCCGGGGCGGGGACGCTCGCCACCCTGGAACAGCTCTGCGTACGTCATCGCCTCCTCGGTACGCGGGCGAAACAGGGCCACGGCCCCCTCGCACTCCTCGACGTGTACGGACAACTCCTTGCCCAGACCGGCGAAGACCCACGGATCCGGGCCGCGCGGACAGCCCACCTCCGCGGCCTCCTCGACGAGCCCGAAGGCGCCCCCGAAGCCCTCCCCACCCGCGACCGCGCCGCTCTCCACCGCGCCGCCGGACTCCCGGGCCCCTACACCGTCCATCGCGCGCGCACCGCCGCCCGCACCGCCCGCGCGCGCGTCCCCGCCGCTCTCCTCCGGTGCCGGAAGGCGCTCCGCACCCTCGTCCTGCGCACCGCCTACCGTGCCGACCTGCTGCGGCCCCTGGACCCCTGCCTCGCTGTGTACGGGGCGTACTGGAACCGGGGGGTCGCCTGCAATCCGGCCGCCATCCACGCCAAGGCCCTCGAACTCGCCCCGCACATCCGAGGCGTCTGGGTCGTCTCCTCGCGCCACCGCGACCGGGTGCCGCCCGGTGTCCCGTACGTCATCGAGGGCTCTCGCGCCTACTGGCGGACCATGGCCACCGCCACGTACCTCGTCAACAACTCCAGCTTCCCCGGCGGCTTCACCAAACGCCCCGGGCAGATCTACCTCCAGACCCACCACGGGACCCCGCTCAAGACCATGGGCCTCGACCAGCGCGCCTACCCCGCCCTCACCAACGGGATCAGCTTCGAGAAGATCGTCGCCCATACCGACCAGTGGGACTACAGCCTCTCCGCCAATCCCCACAGCACCGAGATCTGGGACCGGGTCTACCCGTCCTCGTACGAGCATCTGAACCTCGGCTATCCGCGCAACGACGTCTTCTTCACCACCACCGCCGAACAGACGGCCACGATCCGCGCCGGACTCGGCATCGCCCCCGGGCAGAGGGCACTGCTGTACGCGCCGACCCACCGCGACTACCGCAAGGGCTTCCTGCCCCACCTCGACCCGGAACTCCTCGCCCGTGAACTGGGCGCCGAATATGTGGTGCTGGTGCGCGCCCACTATTTCTACGGGCACACGGCGGGGCTCCCCGACGCGCGGCACGGCCGGGTCGTCGACGTCACCGGGCACCCCAGAGTCGAGGAACTCTGCCTTGCCGCCGATATGTTGATCACGGACTACTCCTCGCTGACGTTCGACTACGCCTGCCTCGACCGCCCGATCATCAGCTACGCACCCGACTGGGACGCGTACCGGGCCTCGCGCGGGACCTACTTCGACCTGCTCTCCGGGCGGCCCGGGGAGACGCCGGGAGCGATCGCCACCACCCAGGACGAGTTGCTGGAGGTGCTGCGGAGCGGCGCGTGGGATTCCGAGCGGACCAAGGTGCTGCGCAAGGCGTTCCGGGACCGGTTCTGTCCGTACGACGACGGGCGCGCGGCGGAGCGTGTGGTGCGGCGGCTGTTCCTCGACGGCGGGGCGGGCTGAGGCGCTGCTGAGGCGCGCCACCACTCGAATGGCGGATCGCCCACGCCGGGTGCGACCCCTCCGCATCCCGCCGTCGTTGTGCTCAACAGCTCATGCACACGGCAATTTTGGGAGGACCTCATGCACCAGTCCGCCTATGAGCAGATGGAACTCTGCATCGAGGAATATCTGCCCAAGACGCGCAGGCACCGCGTCGTCGACCTCGGATCGCGGATCTCCGGTAGGCAGACCCGTACGCACAGGGGACTGCTGGCGGGTCACGACATCGACTACTTCGGGGTCGACGTCCTCGACGGACCCAACGTCGACGCCATGATGACCCGGCCGTACCGCATCCCCGCCAAGTCCCGCAGCGCCGATGTCGTCCTCTCCGGGCAGGCGTTCGAGCACATCCCCTTCTTCTGGGCGTCGATGCTGGAGATCGCCCGGGTTCTCAAGCCCGGCGGCTACGCCTTCATCACCGCACCCTCCCGCGGCCATGCGCACGACGCCCAGGACTGCTGGCGCTACTACCCCGACGGCTTCCGGGCGATGGCGGCCCACTCGCGGCTCGAACTCTGCGAGGCGTACACCGACTTCCCGCCCCGCAAGGGCATCTGGCACGACTACCGGGGCATCGAAAAGGGCGCCTACTGGGGCGACTCCGTCGGGGTGTTCCGCAGGCCGCAGCGCTATCCCCGGCTGACGATGTTCGCCGTACGGGAGTTGACCGTGTGGTGGGCCAACCGCGTCGGCGGAGTGGACGCGGTCCCGCTGCCGCGCCCGCTGGACGGCCGGGAGCGGTGTGGGCGAACGGTGGCATTCCCGGTGGACGCCGCCGCCGACATCCCTGCATCCGCCGAGACCGGCTCCTGACTCCATGGTCCAACAGGGGCAAATCAATGACAGGTTGACGAAAGATGACATGAGTCGCAATACGCGCGTACTGTCCCGGGGCATGGCTTGGCGCAACGCCGTCAACGGCGTCCTTCAGCAACTCACCGGGTACCAGCTCAGGCGCGGGTCCGTGCCCGCTCCCCGAACCGCCACGGCGGCCCCGGCAGCCGCCGACGCCCCCGCAGCCGCGGCGCCCGCACCGAAGCCCAAGCCGAAGGCCAAGGTCGGTCCGCAGTTCCCGGCGGACTACGACGACGAGGCGAAGGACATCATCCGGGCGGTCAAGCCGTACTCGATGACCTCACCGGAGCGGCTCAACGCCTTCATCCTCGCGACCCGCCACATCGCCCGCCACAACATCCCCGGCGATATCGTCGAGTGCGGTGTGTGGCGCGGCGGCTCCATGCAGGCGTGTGCGAAGACGCTGCTCTCGCTCGGGGAGACCGAGCGAGACCTGTACCTCTTCGACACGTACGAGGGCATGACCCCACCCACCGAGGAGGACCTGCGGCTTGACGGCAGGTCGGCGCAGGAACTGCTCGACGCGCAGGGCAAGGACCGGCCGATCTGGGCGGTGGCCTCGCTGGAGGACGTCCAGGCCGGATTCGAGAACGTGCCCTACCCGAAGGAGCGCGTCCACTACGTGCAGGGCAGGGTCGAGGACACCGTCCCGGACCGCGCCCCGGAGCAGATCTCCATCCTCCGCCTGGACACCGACTGGTACGCCTCCACCAAGCACGAGCTGGAGCACCTCTACTCGCGCCTGGTGAGCGGCGGTGTGCTGCTGATCGACGACTACGGCTACTGGCAGGGCTCGCGGCAGGCCGTCGACGAGTTCCTGGAGAAGACCGGCGAGCAGTTGTTGCTGCTGCGCATGGACGAGGGCCGCATCGCCGTCAAGCCCTGAGCTTCGCGTGAACCCCACCAGCCCCGTGCCACACCGGTACGGGGCTCGGTCGTTTTATCGACCCCCGGCCCCCGGCCGTCACCCGAATGGCTGCCGTCGGGTGACCGGGGCCCGGCCGGGGTTGTTAGCCCCCGGGGTGTGTCCGGCCCTGATACGCCGGACCCGCCCCAGACCCCCAGGTTGTCCGTCCGGAAGGATCGTGCACAGCGCATGGCACCCCGTCTCACCGTCGTCGTCCCCCTTTACAACGTCGAGGAGTACCTCGGTGCCTGCCTGGACTCGCTGGCCGGGCAGACGATGCCCGACCTCGAAGTCGTCATGGTCGACGACGGTTCCACGGACGGAAGCGGGCGCGTCGCCCGGGAGTTCGCCGCGCGGGACCCGCGCTTCCGGCTGATCAGCCAGGAGAACGCCGGGCTCGGCGCCGCCCGCAACGCCGGGGTCCTGGAGGCCCACCGGGACGGGGAGTTCCTGACGTTCGTCGACAGCGACGACATCGTGCCGCCCGGTGCGTTCGAGCGGATGCTCGGCGAACTCAGCCGTTCCGGCTCCGACTTCGTCACCGGCAATGTGCTCCGGCTCCGCGCCAACGGCGCACTCGAACAGTCGCCGATGTTCCGCAAGCCGATGGAGAAGCCGCGGTCCGCCACCCACATCACCCGGGACTGGGTGCTCCTCGGCGACCGCATCGCCTGCAACAAGGTCTTCCGCAGATCGTTCTGGGACCGCCATGCCTTCGCGTTCCCGACCGGTGTGCTGTACGAGGACATCGCCGTCGTGCTGCCCGCCCACTTCCTGGCACGGTCCGTCGACGTCGTCGAGGAGCCCGTGTACCACTGGCGGGACCGCGCCGGCTCGATCACGACACGGCGTGCGGTGCCCCGGGGCATCCGTGACCGGGTCACCGCCGTCTCCACCGTCAGCGGATTCCTCGCCGCGCGGGGCATGACCGAGGCCAAGCGCCGGTACGACGGGCACGCACTCTCCGGGGACCTCTGGCTATTCATCGACGCGCTCCCGGAGGGCGACACCGCCTTCCACGAGGCGTTCCTCGAACACGCCAACACGTTCGCCGCGACCGTCGACCCGGCCGTCGTAGACGCACTGCCCCTGCGTCTGCGGGTCAAGTGGCAGCTCATCCGGGAACGCCGGATGCCGGAACTCCTCGCCCTCCTCGCGTACGAGAAGTCCGACCCCGACACCTTCCACGTCCGCGGCCTGCTCCGGCCCCGCGCCCAGTACCCGGTCGTCGAAGGACCGCTCCCGCCCCGCGCCACCGCCCTCGGCGCCACCGACCTCCCCGTACACGCCCATCTCACCCAGGCCGTCTGGCGGGACGGACTGCTGCACCTCAAGGGGTACGCCTACGTCCGTAACGCGCCGGGACGCTCGGCCGGCACCGGCTGGCTGCGGTCGGGGCGCCGTGTCCTCCCGCTGCGCCTGCGCACCTTCCCTACAGACGAGGCCGCCGCCCGGTCCGGCCGTACGCTGCACCGCTACGAGCGGTCCGGCTTCGAGGCCGTCGTCGACCCCCGCACGCTCGCTGCCAAGGGCGCGGGAAAGAGCGGCCGGAAGACCTGGAAGCTGGAATCCGTCGTCCTCGGCGGCGGCCGGCCGCGCCGCGGTCCGATGCGGCTGCTCGGCAAGCCGGCGGCGCCCGCCGTCGTGTACGCCGGTGAGCGCACGCGGATCGTCCCCGTCCTGTCGGGCAACAAGCTGGAGCTGCGCACCGACCGGATCGACGCCGTTCTCGTCTCGCACACCGCGACCGCGGAAGGCGTACGGATCGAGGTACGGGTCCTCGACGGCAGCGAGCCGACCGCCCTGCGCGTCCAGGAATGGCGCACCAAGGAGACCCGGGAATTCCCCCTGGGGCTCAGCGGGCCGGACAGCGCTTCGGCCGGTACGGTCGTCGCCGAGGTCCCGCTCACGGCCTTCCGCGGGTCCGACGGGGTGTGGGGCGTCCAACTCGTCGGCGGGAAGCGCCGGGTGACGGTGGCCGCCCGGCCGGAGACGGACTCCGCGCGCTACCCGCTCGCCGGTGGCCGCGAACTCTACGCAGCCGCCAACCCCTCCGGTGACCTGGTCCTCACCGACCGGAGCGTGCAGCCCGTCGTTGAACGGCTCTCCTGGGCGGACACCGGGGAACTCGTACTCGAAGGCAGCCTGCCCGGGACGTACGACAGCGGCATCGAGCTCGTCCTGCGCCACAGCGGGCACCAGGAGGAGACCGCCTTCGCGGCGGAGACAGTGGCGGGCGACCCGGCGGCCGGGTTCCGGGCCGGCCTGGACCCGACGGCCGTCGAAGGGCTCGGCGGCACCCTCCCGCTTCCCGAGGGCCGTTGGTACCTCTTCCTGCGCGAACGCGGCGAGACCGACCCGGACGCCTACCTCCCGCTACGGGCCGCGATTCCGCTCCACGCCGGACTGCCGCTCCACCGCGAGCAGGACGGCGGCAGGCTCTTCACCCTGGAACGGCGCTTCCACGACCGGCTCGTCCTGGAGTCGGGCAGCGCACTGCCCGCCGGGGACCGGGGCGCGTACGGACAGCTCCGGCTGCGCGAGCGGTACGCCACCCTGCGCGGCGGGGGCGGGCAACTGCGCCCGGCCGTTCTGTACAGCAGCTTCGACGGACGTCAGTTCTCCGATTCGCCGCGCGCGATCCACGAGGAACTGGCCCGCCGCGACGCCACGCTCGAACACCTCTGGGTGGTTCGCGACGAGCAGGTCCGCGTCCCGGCCGGAGTGCGCGCGGTCGCCCTGCACAGCGCCGAGTGGCACGAGGCACTGGCCCGCAGCCGCTGGATCGTCTCCAACACGCAGCTGCCCGAGTGGTTCGAGCGGGCCGACGGCCAGTTCGTCGTGCAGACCTGGCACGGCACCCCGCTCAAGCGCATCGGCCGCGATCTGGCGGGCACCCCGACCGCGGACGCCGCCTACATGGCGTCGATGCCGCAGCGCGCCGCGCAGTGGAGCATCCTTGTCTCACCGAACACCTTCTCCACACCGGTCCTGCGGGGAGCCTTCGGCCACACGGGTGCGGTCGTCGAGTGCGGCTACCCGCGCAACGACCTGCTGTACGCCCCCGACCGGGAGAAGGTCGCCGACTCCGTACGGGAGAGGCTCGGCATCCCCGACGGCAAACGCGTGATCCTCTACGCGCCCACCTGGCGCGAGGACCGGCCCAAGCAGGGCGGCCGCTACGGACTCGACCTCCAACTCGACCTGGCACACGCCGAGAAGGCACTCGGCGAGGACAGCGTCCTGCTGGTGCGCCGCCACTACCTGGTGGGCGGCAGCATCCCGCAGAGCGCGTGCGTCCGCGACGTGTCGCGCTACCCGGACGTCGCCGAGCTGATCCTGATCAGCGACGCCCTGGTCACCGACTACTCGTCCCTGATGTTCGACTTCGCCGGGACCGGCCGCCCGATGCTGTTCCACACGCACGACCTGGAGCACTACCGCGACACCCTGCGCGGCTTCTGCTTCGACTTCGCCGCGCAGGCGCCCGGCCCGCTGATCCCCACATCGTCGGGTGTCGTGGAGGCCCTCGGGGACCTCGCGTCCGTCACCGAAACACATCGCGACGCCTACGCCCGGTTCCGTGAGTCGTTCTGCGACCTCGACGACGGCACCGCGGCGGCCCGGGTCGTCGATCTGATGCTCAAGGGGGAGCAGGTATGAGCACACCGGACTTCAGCTGTGTGATCACCGGCGGGGGAGGGGCCGCCGCACTGAGGGCGACCGTCGACTCCGTGACCGGCCAGAGTCTGCGGGCCACCGAGGCCCTCGTCGTCCTCGCCGCCGACGCAGACGCGGACACCCGGGCGGCGGCCGGCAAGCTCGCCGCGAGCCGCCCCGGGCGGGTCCGCCTCCTCGTCGCGGACAGCGCCGCGACCTCCACGGCGGCCCTGCGCAACACCGGA
The DNA here is from genome assembly GCF_042670885.1 of Streptomyces sp. NPDC057136. Taxonomy (NCBI): domain Bacteria; kingdom Bacillati; phylum Actinomycetota; class Actinomycetes; order Kitasatosporales; family Streptomycetaceae; genus Streptomyces; species Streptomyces sp. NPDC057136. The sequence goes on along the minus strand of NZ_JBHUUV010000021.1, from coordinate 103,153 downwards.
CTCGACGCGGCCCGCGGCCGGCACATCCTCGTACTCGGCGAGGGCGAACGCCTCCAGCTCCACGCCTGCCGCAACCTCTGGGAGGCCGCCGAACGCACCGGCGCCGACCTCGTGGCCGGCCGCTGGAGCCGGCTCACCGGGGAGGGCACGAAGGAGCGGGAGCCCTCCTGGCAGCATCAGCTGTTCGCCCGCTCCCGGACGCTCGACCGCTTCGTCGACGCACCCGAACTGACCGTCAGGGACGCCCTGGTGACCGGGTTCTGCGTGCGCCGCGAAGCCCTGGAACGGCACGGCCTGCGGTACGCGGAGGACCTCACCCGCAGCGAGATCCTGTTCGGCCCCCTGGCGGCCGCCGCGGCCGGCCGGATCGCGCTCGTACGCAGACTGATCGTGACCGGGCGCGCGGAGAGCGGGCAGGACGTGGCCGGACTGATCGAGGCCCACCGGAGCGTATCCAACACGCTGGTCGCGCAAGGGCTGCACGACCTGCGCGAGCAGCGGGAACGTGCCTTCGCGCTCGACCGGCTGGTGCCGCTCGTCCGGACCTTCCCCCGGCTGCCCGCCGCCGACCGGGACCGGATCGCCGCGGTCACCGCCCGCGGTCTGAGCGACAGCGTCCCGGGCCCGGTCCGGGAGACGCTGCCGCCCCTCGAACGGGTCGCCGTCCACCTCCTCGCCCAGGGCGACGCGGACGGCGTACTGGCGGCGGCGTACGCACTGAACCGGCCGGGGGCGGTGGCCGCCCCTCTCGTCACGGGCGACGACGGACGGGTCCACTGGCCCACCGCGGATGCGGTCCAGGCGATGCCCGCAGACCTCGATGTCACCGAACTCGGCCACCAGTACCGCACGTTCGGTGAGCTGCGGCTGATGAACCGGCTCACCCGGTGCACCACCGACAACGGACACCTGCTCCTCGAAGGGCACCTCGTCCTGCCCGCCCACGCAGGCCCCGACCCGGGACTGCCGCTCACCGCGGAGCTGGAGTTCCGCGTGCGTGACGGCTCCCGCGCCTTCCGCTTCCCGGTCGGTGAGCTGCACCGCGAGGCCACCGGCATCCGCTGGCGGACCCACGCCGACCTCACCCGCGTCCTGCGCCCCCTCGGCGCACGCGACACGCTGTGGGACGCCCGCCTGGTCGTCGAGGCCGGCGGGACCCGGTCCGTCAGCGACCTCTTCGCCGCCCACGACCTGCTCGACGGACCGGACCGTTTCACCGCACGGCCCCGGCTCGGACGGCTCGCCGGGGACACCTGGGAGCCCTACGTCACGCTCAAGGACCACCTGGCGCTGCGGCTCGTGCCCCGTAACCGTCCCGCCCGCGCCCTGCGCCGCCTGGTCCACTACGCCACCCACTTCCGCCCCGCCCGCAAGGCCCAACTCCTGCTGCGGGCCCTGCGCAAGAGGCGCGACCGGTGGCACTCGCGCGCCTTCAAAGCACCCGTCTACAACACCTGGCTCTGCCGGCTGCCCGTCCGTAAGGGCTCCGTCGTCTTCGAGAGCCACATGGGCAAGTGCTACGGCGACAGCCCCCGGGCCATCCACGAGGAGTTGAGCAGGCAGGGTCTCGGGCTGCACTGCGTCTGGTCGTACGAGAGCTCCCCCAAGGGGTTCCCCGCCGACGCACGGCTCGTACGGCGCTGGTCGTGGCGGTATCTGTGGGCCCTGGCCCGGGCCGAGTACTGGGTCGACAACCAGGGCCTCCCGCAGAATCTGCGCAAGCGCCCCGGCACCACGTATCTCCAGACCTGGCACGGCTCGGCGTACAAGCGCATGGGCTTCGACGAGACGCGCGTACGGATGCAGAACGCGCCGCAGCGCCACCGCCTCCAGGAGGCCGTGCACCGCTTCGATCACTTCCTCGTCCGCTCCGAACACGATGTGAACACCCTCGCCCGCGCCTACCGCCTCCCCGCCGAGCGGCTGCTGGCGACCGGCTACCCCCGTAACGACGCCCTGCTCGCCGCGCGGGCCAGGGACGAGACCGAGGGGCGGCTGCCGCGCGCGGCGCTCGCCGGCACGCTCGGCATCCCCGACGACAAGAAGGTCGTGCTGTACGCGCCGACGTTCCGCGGCGGTACCGGGAAGCGCAGGCGGCGAAGGCTCCCGCTGGACGTGGCGCGCTTCGCGGAACGCTTCGGTGACGAGTACACGCTGCTGGTGCGGGCCCACTACCTGGAGGCCGCACGGCTGCCCTTGTGCGCACCCGGCACGGTGCTGGACGTCTCCGCGCACCATGACGTCACCGAACTTCTCGCGCTCGCCGACGTGTTGATCACGGACTACTCGTCGATCATGTTCGACTACACGCTGCTGGACCGGCCTGTCGTGCTGTTCGCGCCCGACCTCGACGCGTACGCCGCGGCCCGGGGCAGCTACTTCGACCTGCGGGAGAAGGCACCGGGCCCGGTGGTGGAGACGGAGGACGAACTGTTCGCGGTGATGGGCCGTCTGAAGGCCACCGACACCGAATTCCAGGAGGCGCGCGCCGCGTTCGCCGAGGAGTTCGGCCGCTACGACCAGGGCGACGCGGCCCGTGCCGTTGTCGGCACCGTCTTCGCCCGCCACCTCTCACGTACCGCCCGGGGGGCCGGCCGATGAGCCGCAGCCGTGACGTATTCATCGTCTCCAACAGCACCGACGAACTCGGCGGGGTCACCGGCTGGACGCACCGGACGGCCCGGCTGTTCCAGCAGCGCGGGCATCGGGTGCAGGTGATCGGCATCCACGCCTCGGAGCTGAAGATGGCGCTCCCCGACACCGCCGGCCACCCCGTCACCGCCCTGTACCCGGCGCACCCGCCGACCCCCTGGGCGCCGAAGAACCTGCGGGACCACTTCCGGATCCCGGCGCGCCGCCGGGAGGCGGCCAGGGCCGAGGAGAAGCGGCGCGCGGTCCGGCGGCTCTCCGGGATCTTCCGCACGGCGAGCCCCGGGGCCGTGGTCATCGTCACCCAGGTGTGGGCCATGGAATGGGTCGGCGAGGCCGACACCTCCGGCCACCGGGTCATCGGGATGAGCCACGAGTCGTACGACTACTCCCGCGCGAGCCACCGCTACCGCTGGATCAAGAACCACTACAGCGCCCTGGACCGCTGGCTCGTCCTCACCGAGGAGGACGCCGACATCTGGGCGGGCGACGGCATGAACAACGTCGGCTTCATGCCGAATGCCCTGGCCGGGCTGCCCGACGTGCCCTCCCCGCGCACCGGGAAGAGCGTGGCGAGCATCGGCAGGCTCAGCGACCAGAAGGGCATCGACATGCTCCTGGACACCTGGGCGCTGGTGGCCCCGCAGCGGCCGGACTGGCGGCTCGGCGTGTACGGGGCGGGTGAGGACGAGGCGGAACTGAAGGCCCGGTGCACCGAGCTGGGCCTGGACGGTTCGGTCGAGTGGAAGGGCCGCACCGACGATGTGCCGGGAGCCCTCGCGGACGCCTCGGTCTTCGTCCAGTCCTCACGCGGCGAAGGCTTCCCGCTGGCGCTCATGGAGGCGATGGCGAGCGGAGTACCGTGCGCCGCTTTCGACTGCGCGCCGGGCGTACGGGAGATCGTGCGCGACGGCGAGGACGGCCTGCTCGCGGCGGCCGGGGACATCGGCGCCCTGGCCGACCGACTGCTGCGGCTGACCGGAAACCCCCGGATGCGGGACGCGATGGGGGACCGGGCACGGACCAATGTGCAGCGGTTCTCCGAGGCGGAGATCGTCCGGCGCTGGGAGGAGCTTTTCGCCCTGCTGGAACGGTGAGGGAGGTGCCGGGCCGGAGGAGTTCACCGGCCCGGCACCCCGTGGCGTCGTTCTCCTCAGTCTCCGGACGGACTTGTTGTCGCCGCCCTCGTCGGGCTTGATGCCGCCCGCTTGGCCGACTGCCGGGGCAGCGTGCCCACGGGCCGCCGCTCCTTGAGCGGTACGGGCACGGGCAGCCCGGCCGTCTCGCCCAGGAAGACCCGGCGCACCACCCGCTCGGCGGCGTACCCGTCGTCGTACGGACAGAAGCGGGCCCGGAACGCCGCCCGCAGTTGCGCGGACCAGGAGCCCCGCCAGCGGTCCGTGGCGAAGATGTCGAGCAGGTCGTCCTGGCTGCGCGCGACGACTCCCGGCGGGAACGTCTGGAGGTCGAAGTACGTCCCCCGGGCCGCCTCGTACGCCTGGCTGTCGTCCAGGTGGATGACGAGCGGGCGGTCCAGGTTGGCGTAGTCGAACATCAGCGACGAGTAGTCCGTGATCAGCGCGTCCGAGGCGAGACAGAGCGACTCCAGCGACGGATGGTCGCTGACGTCGATGATCCGGGGATGCGGGGCCCGGCCGGCCGGGGCCTTCGGGGCGCTGTGCAGGTAGTGGGAGCGGGCCAGGACGACGAAGCGCGGGCCGAGGACCTGGACGAGCCGTTCCAGGTCCAGGGCGTGGCGCTGGGAGCGCCGGTAGTCGCGGTGCGTCGGCGCGTACAGGATGGCGGTGCAGTCCTCCGGGATGGAGAGCGTCTCGCGCAGCCGCGCCACCTCCTGCGGGCTCGTGCGGTGGAAGACGTCGTTGCGCGGATAGCCGTACTCCAGCGTCGTGTACCCGGACGGGTAGGTCCGCTCCCACACGAGCGTGGAGTGCAGGTTGGCGGAGAGGGAGTAGTCCCACTTGTCGATGTTGCGCAGCAGCTGTGCGAAGTCCGTGGACCCGGCCGCCGCCGGGCGGTCCACCAGGTCCGTCCCCATCGTCTTCAGCGGCGTCCCGTGGTGGGTCTGCACCAGCACCTGACCGCGCCTCTTCACCAGCCGCCGGTCGAAGTTGACGTTGTTCACGAGGTACTTGGAGCGGGCCAGCGCGGTCCAGTAGCGGTACGTCCCCGGGTGCAGCCGGCGGGTGCCGGTGGGCACCGTGTGCGCGTCCTCGGGGCGGCAGATCCAGGAGGTTCGCAGGCCCGGCACCAGCTCGCGGGCCTTCGCCTCGATCGCCGCCGGATTGCAGGCGTAACCCCGGTTCCAGTAGGCGGCGAACACCGCGTCGCGGGGACGGACCGGCAGCCGCAGCTGGACGCGGTAGTGCAGCTGGAGGAGGGCTCCGCGCACCACGTGGCGCAGGGACGCGGCCCGAAGTCTCAGCACGCCGCGCAGCTGATGCGTGGCCCACAGCAGACGGTACGTACGGTGGGCGCCCAGTCGGAACAGCCCGTGGCGCAGCCGCGCGCGGCGCGGGACGGGGGCGCCGGGCGTGTGGTGGCGGACGCAGTGGGTGCGGGCGCGACGGAAGAACTCGGCGCGGGTGCCCTGCGGCAGTCGGCCCTGCGAGGTGAACAGCGTCGAGAAGTGGTCGAGCATCCGCCGGAACATCACCGGCCGCCAGACGGCGAGTTCGGGGCGCGCGTCGATGAAAGCGAAGACCCGGTCGTACTGGTCGAAGACGTCGAAATGCCGGCGGCTGGTGGTGGAGAGGATGTTGCCCCGGCGCCGCTGGCGGTAGCCGAGGCACACGGAGTCGAGGACTGCGATCGATCCGGCGGCCATCAGCACCGGATAGGTCCAGGGCGTGTCCTCGTAGTAGCCCGGCGGGAAGGTGAAGCCCTCGGCCTCCACGAACTCGCGGCGGTACGCCTTGTTCCAGACGACCATCAGGACCTTGAGCAGCTCGGGGCGGTCGGCGAGCCCGAAGGAAGCGGGACCGGTCTCGGTGAGGTGGCGGGCGTGCTGGTTGCGGACGGTCTCGCCCGACCAGTACACGCGGGTGTAGTCGTAGACGAGGACGTCGGGGCCGCCGGTCGCCGCGATCCGGTCGGCGATGGTCTGGAGCGCGTCCGGCAGGAGGGTGTCGTCCCCGTCGAGGAAGATCAGGTAGTCCCCGCTCGCCCTGGCGATACCGGCGTTGCGCGCGGGGCCGAGGCCGGTGTTCTTCGGCAGATGGACGACGTCGAAGCGGTGGTCGCGGCCGGCGTACTCGTCGGCGATGTCGCCGCAGGCATCCGGTGAGCCGTCGTCGACCACGATGATTTCGACGTCCTTGAAAGACTGTCCCGACACCGAGTCCAGGCACTCGCGCAGATACGCCTGGACCCGGTACGCGGGCACGATGACACTGAACCGGGGCACAACACATCCATGGGTCGGTCGCGGGCGGCAGGTGGCCCGCAAACGGCCGAAGGAGTGACAGGGTTACGCCAGACGCGGCATTCGAGGCATGTTCGGGGTGGAGCGGCCCGGTTATGGGTAACGGGGCCGCTCCGCGTTGACGAGTCCGACAGATGGTTCTGTCGGATGACTGTGGCAGGTGGCTACTTGACGGCGCCCGCCATCACCCCGGACACGAACTGCCGCTGGAACGCGAAGAAGACGGCCAGCGGAATCACCATCGAGACGAACGCGCCGGGCGCCAGCACATCGATGTTGTTGCCGAACTGGCGCACCTGCTGCTGGAGCGCCACGGTGATCGGCGGGGACTCGGAGTCGGCGAAGATCAGCGCCACGAGCATGTCGTTCCACACCCAGAGGAACTGGAAGATGCCGAGCGAGGCGATCGCAGGTCCGCCCAGCGGCATCACCACCCGGGTGAAGAGCCTGATCTCGCCCGCCCCGTCGAGCCGCGCGGCCTCCAGCAGTTCGCGCGGGATCTCCGCGAAGAAGTTCCGCAGCAGGAAGATCGCGAACGGCAGCCCGAACGCCGTGTGGAACATGATCACGCCGAAGGTCGTCTCGAAGATCCCGATGATGCCGAAGAGCTCGGAGACCGGGATCAGGGCGACCTGCACGGGCACGACGAGCAGCCCGACGACGATCAGGAACCACCAGTCGCGGCCGGGGAACTCCATCCAGGCGAAGGCGTATCCGGCGAGCGAACCGATCACCACGACCAGGAACGTGGTCGGGACGGTGATCATCACCGTACTGAACAGGGAGTCGGTGATGACTGAATTGTCCAGCAGGCGCTGGTAGTTGTCGAAGGTGAGCTCGGAGGGCGCGGTGAAGATCTTCCACCAGCCGGTCGCCGCGATGTCGTCGGCGCCCCGCAGCGAGGAGAGCAGCAGCCCGATCGTCGGCATCAGCCAGAACAGGCCCACCAGGATCAGGAAGACCCGCATCACCCCGCCACCGGCCCGGGCGGCGATCCGCGCACCGAGGGACTGCTTGGCCTTCACCGTTGGCACTGTGGTCACCGGCGCCCCTCCTTCCGTATCCGGCGGATGTTGAACAGCATCACCGGGATCACCAGCAGCAGCAGGAGTACGGCGATGGAGCTGCCGATCCCCAGGTCGGCGTCCGTGCCGAACGAGGACCGGTACAGCTGGAGCGCCAGGACGTTCGCGTCGTCCTGCGAGGACCCCGGCGCGATGATGAACACCAGGTCGAAGATCTTCAGGACGTTGATCATCAGGGTGACCAGCACCACCGCGAGGACGGGCGCGAGAAGCGGCACCGTGATCCGGCGGAACACCTGCCACTCACTGGCACCGTCCACCCGGGCCGCTTCCAGGAGTTCACGCGGCAGACCGGCCAGGCCCGCCGCGATCAGCACCATCGCGAAGCCCGCCCACATCCAGACGTAGCTGCCGATGATCCCGGGCGTCACGAGAGACGGCCCGAGCCAGTCGACGCCGTTGTACGGCTCCGCGAAGTTGGACGCCGGCAGCCGGACCTGGGCGCCGTCGGCCGAGGCGGGCAGGGTGAACGTACCGTCCGCGCCCGCCGTCGCCGACGCGATCACCTTGCCGTCCCTGACCGCCTCGACCTTGATGCCCTTGAGGCCGAGCTCCTTGGGGTCGACGACATTGGGTGTGCCGCCGCCGCCCTTCGTGAAGTCCAGCCAGGCGGTGCCGGTGATCTTCCCGTCCCCGCCACCGGCCGCCTTCGCCGGTGCGGCGTCGCCCGGCATCTTCGCCGGGGCCACGCCGACCAGCGGGATCAGAACCGGATCGCCTGCCTTCACCGGCTGCTTCGTGACGAACGAGCCGCCGCCGCCCGCCTTCAGCGGATGCGCGGGCAGCGGATGCGCCTTCGGGAAGCCCGACGACTCGGCGAACGTGTCGTGCACACCCACCCATACGGCGTTGGCGACACCGCGCTCCGGGGCCTGGTCGTACACCAGCCGGAAGATGATGCCCGCGGCGAGCATCGAGATCGCCATCGGCATGAAGACGATCAGCTTGAACGCCGTACCCCAGCGGATGCGTTCGGTCAGCACCGCGAAGATCAGCCCGAGGGCGGTGGAGATCGTCGGCGCGAACACGACCCAGACCGCGTTGTTCTTGACCGCGGTACGGATGGTGGCGTCGGTGAACAGGGCCTTGTAGTTGTCGATCCCGGCGAAGCCCGTACCCGCCTGGTCGAAGAAGGAACGGTAGACGGAGTAGACGATGGGATAGACCACGAGCGCGCCGAGAAGCACCAGCGCGGGCAGCAGGAACACCGCCGCGACGAGCTTCCTGGTACCGGTCACGCTCCTGGTCGGACGGCGGGGTGGACGCTGGTCGGCGGGGGACACCGCGGCGGTGCCCCCCTTGGCCGCTGTCGTCATCCCGTCAGCTCTTGTACGCCTTGGCCGCGTCGGACTCCAGCGTGGCTTGAGTCCCCGCGATGTCCTTCGGGTTCTTCAGGAAGTCCTGGAGCGTCTTCCACTCGCCCTTCCCGGGGGTACCGCCGAACGACTGCGGTGCCTGGTCCGACATGTCGAACCGGACGTCGTCACCGGCCGCGATCAGTGCCTCGGCCATCGTGCGCTGCACGTCGTTCGGATACGCGGCTGCGTCCAGGCCCTTGTTCGGCGAGATGAACCCGCCCGCCTCGGCCCAGATCTTCGCCGCGTCGATGGAGGCCAGCCAGGTCAGCAGGGCCTGCGCGCCCTTGCTGTCCTTCAGGGCCACCGCCGCGTCGCCGCCCGTCACCACGGGGGATTCGGCGCCGACCGCCGGGAACGGGAACACCTTGGCGTCCGTACCGATCTTGGCCTTGGTCTGCGCGATGTTGATGGAGACGAAGTCGCCCTCGAAGACCATGGCGCCCTTGGGCTGGTCCCCGCCGGTGAACGTCTGCGTGACGGACGCCGGGAACTCCGTCTGGAGCGCGCCGTCCGCGCCGCCCGCGATCAGGCTGGGCTTGCCGAAGAGCTGGGCGAGCGTGGTGAGCGCGTCCTTCACGGACGGGTCCGTCCACTTGATCTCGTGCTGCGCCAGCTGGTCGTACTTCTCCGGTCCTGCCTGGGAGAGGTAGATGTTCTCGAACCAGTCGGTGAGGGTCCAGCCGTCCGCTCCGCCGACCGAGACCGGGGTGACACCGGAGGCGGAGACCGTCTCGGCCGTGGCCAGGAAGTCCTTCCAGGTCTTCGGCTCACTCGCGCCCGCGTTCTCGAACGCCTGGGCGTTGTACCAGATCAGGGACTTGTTCGCCGCCTTGAAGTACACCCCGTACTGGGTGCCGTCCACCGCTCCGAGGTCCTGCCAGACCTGCGCGTAGTTCTTGCTCAGCTGGGCCTTCGCCTCGGGTCCCACCGGCTTGGCCCACTTCTTCGCCACGGCCTGCTGGATCGCGCCGACCTGCGGAATCATCGCGACGTCCGGCGGCTGGCCCCCCGCCACCTTCGTACCGAGGAAGTTGACGATCGGGTCCTGGGCCGGAACGAAGGTGACCGTCGCTCCCGTGCGCTTCTCGAACTCATCGAGCACCTTGGTGAAGTTGGCCTGCTCGGGCCCGGTCCACACCGCGGCGACCGAGATCTTCTCGCCGTCCAGTTTCGGTAATACGACGCTCGACGGGCTCTGGCTGTCCTTGGTGGAGCCCTTGCCCGGCTTGTCCTTGCCGTCGCTGTCGCCACCGCAGCCGGTGAGGGCCAGTGCCCCGACCGCGGTGCATACCAGTGCGGCCCTACGCATGCGAAGGGTTGTGCGCATCCCTGCCCCGTCTCTCCTGCGCGCGCAGGCGCGCGGAGCGGTGACGCCGCCGATGGGCCCGCGCTGCCGCTCCGTGCACATGTCGTGCGTTCATTGCGTACACGTCGTCCGTGCGCACAGTCCTACGCCCGGGGCACGGGCGCCGCAATACCGCGATCAGCCCCAACCAGCTGATCGTGATGGGCTCGTGACGTCAGGTCAGTGAGTTAGGGCCTCTCGTTTGGATCAGGCCGGGCTCGCGGGGTCTGGCACGCACATCTGCCGCGTTGTCGTCAGTCACCAACTCCCCCGAGGCCTTAAGGGCCAGGGGGGACCCCCTTCGCGTTGCCTCAATCCTCCGCCTTGCAGCTGCACGCACCAGACCCCGCTCCCTGATCCGGCCTGATCCAAACGAAAGACCCTAGGGGCCGGTTCGGATCATGGAGTCAGGAGGGGAAGGGGAGGAGCGGGGGCAGTCGTTCCGCGTTCACCGAACGGGCTGCTCGCTCCAGGGCGCTCGCCAGCAGCGCCAGGTCCGTCGGCCCGTTGCCCAGCTCGCGCACGGGCCGCCGGGTGGGCGGATCGCCCATCCGCTCCCACTCCAGCGGGACGACGGTGGGGCGCAGCGTCGCCGTACGGGGAATGCGGCCGGTGACCCGGCCCCCCTGGAACGGTGTGACCCGCCCGTCGGGATGCCCCAACCGCCCCCGGCCCGGAGCGGGTTCGTCCGGGGAGGGCGGTACGGCCGGTGCGTCGAGGATGATCCGCAGCCGGGCCCCGTGGGCCAGCTCGGTGTCCTCCGTACGGTCCGGGCGTGCGGAGGTGGCGACCAGGTGGACGCCGAGCCGTCCGCCGTCCCTGGCGACGGCCTCCAGGGCGCGTACGACGGAACCGGCGGCCGGGCGGCCGGGGCTGCCGAGCGCGGGTGCGACCAGGGCGTCGAAGTCGTCCGCCAGGACGACGAGCCGGGGCAGCGGTGAGGGACCGGGGTCCGCGGTCCGCGCGGAGGTTCTCAGCCGCAGGGTGCCGGTGGCCGGCGAGTCCAGATCGCCGCGCTGTTCGCCGGCGCTCGACGGACGCCGGCCCACGATCCGCTGCCCCACCTCGTGCCGCGCGTGCCACTCGGCGAAGTCCAGCGGGCCGAGCAGCTCGGCCCGGCGCTTGAGCTCACCGCCGAGAGCCTGGGCGAACTCCCGCATCCTCACGGGATCGGAGGCCACCAGGTGCGTGAAGACGTGCGGGAGCTCGGTGCAGGGGCCCAGCCCCTCGCCGCGCTCGCTGCCGGCCCCGTCGATGAGCAGGATGCCGAGCCGGTCGGGCCTGGCCGCGGCGGAGAGGGAGGCCGCGACGGCCCGCAGCAGCTCGGTACGCCCGCTGCCTGCGGGGCCCTCGATCAGCAGGTGCGGTCCTTCGTCGGCCAGATCGACACTGAGGGCCCCCCGGGGCCCGGCCCCGAGCACGATGACGGGCCGCCCGGCGTACACGGCCGAACCGCCCGCCCCTTCGTCGCGCCGCTGCGGCTGCGCGGCGGCGCGGGGGTACGGGGTGCGGCCCGAGGCGGTGGTGGTGGCTTCGGGGTACGGGGTGCGGCCGGAACCGGTGTTGTCGGTGCCCGGATACGGCGTACGGCCGGAGTCGCGGGAGCTTGGGTACGGGGTGCGGCCTGAGGTGCTGTTGTCCGTGCGGGGGTACGGGGCGCGGCCCGAGCCGCCGGTGTCCGTGCCCGGGTACGGCGTACGGCCCGAGCCGTATGCCGTGCTGCCCGGGTACGGGGTCCGCCCCGAGCCGGAGGTGTCCCTCTCCGGGGAGGTGCGCTGGGGGCCCACGCGGGCGGCCGTGCTGACGGTGCGGCCCGAGTCCGGGGTGTCCAGCTCCGACGCCGACGGGCAGGGCGAGGCGGCGGGGCGCGTCGCACCCGGCTGCTCCTCCGCCGTGGAGGCCCAGCGCGCCATCAACGACGCCGGGGTGGCCCTCGCCAGCCCCAGCTCGTCCAGCAGCCGGGCGGACGGCGGCAGCGCCGCGGCCATCGGGCGGCCCGGCAGGGCCACCGAGCCCTCCTCGCGCAGCGGGGCCAGCGCCCGCCCGAACCGCTCGGCCCAGGCCACCGACACCGCGTCCACGGCCGCCACCGTGCCGTGGCCCGCCGTCTGCCCGCCCGCCGTACGCAGCAGGCGCAGCGCGGTCGCCACATCGCCGCTCAGCATCGCGACGGCCCCGCACTCCCGGAACGCGATCGAGGCCCGGCACGCGGCGTCGTACGTCGCCGTGACCGGCGAGGTGGGCGACGAGGCCGGCGTCTCGGCGAGGCAGATCAGATGGATACCGGCAGCGGCCCCTGCACCGGCCAGCCTGGCCGTGGTCTCGCGCAGCGCCGCGGAACCGGGGTCACCGTCGACGATCACCACGGTGTACGGCCCCGAGTGCAGCCGGGCGGCCTCGGCGACCGTGGACCGGTCGACGCTCGCCCAGCCGGGACCGAGCGGCCCCTCGTCCAGCCGGCGCACCAGCTCCGCCGTACGGGCCGTGGCCTGCTCCCGGTCGTACGCGAGGAGCAGCCTGCAGTCCTGCCCGTGCATCGGCCGCAGGTGCGGCAGCCAGCCGAGCCACGCCCACTCCCGTCGGCGCTCGTCCGCGCTGCGCGCGCGGTCCGTGCTGATCAGCACGATCTCCAGGTCGAAAGGGGAATGCAGCGCGGCGAGCTGCGCCACCGTCGAGCGGGCCAGTCCGGCCAGCCGGGCCCTCGGCCCCGCGAGGCCGAGCGAACCGGCCTCGCACAGGCCCACGGTCACCGGAACGGCGGGCAGGTCGGCCCGGTCGGTCGTCCCCAGCCGTACGACCAGCGCCTCGGGGTGCGCGGTGTCGCGCTCCCACAGGCGCGGGCCGGGACCGAGAGCGGTCAGCAGCACCTCCGCCGGGTCGGGCCAGGTGCCCGCCGGGGCGGTGGAACGCGGAGGCAGCGAGGAAGAGGAGGAAGTGGAGGACGGCGAGAAGGAGGACTGGGAGAAGGACGAAGGGGTGGCGCGTGAGTCGTCCGCCTGCCCCGCCGTGTCGTGGGCCGCCTCGCCCTTGCCGCCCGCCAGCCGTCGCGCCCAGGCGCCTATGCCGCCGCGCCGGGGCGCCTCGCCCGCGAGGTGACGGGTGCCGTGCCCATGGGTGACGGAGGAGTGCGCCCCGGCAGGCCCGTACGGGTGGTCGCCCCGGTGGTCGTCGTGCCCGGCCGGTCCCGGGCCGCCCCGGGAAGGGGCGCCGTTGTACGCGTGCGCCGAACCGTCCCCGTACCCCTCCTCGTACTCCGCTGCCCCGTGCTCCGTCCGGTCCGGGGCATGGGTGACGGACGTCCGGTTCACCCGCAGGTGGCCCTCGCCGTCCGGGGCCGTCGGCAGCACGGGCGTACGGGTGCCCGAGGTGAGCCGGAGCGTCGATTCGCCGAGCCGCAGCAGTGCGCCCGGGTTCAGCCGGACGGGCCGGTCGTGGACCTCCGTACCGTCCAGCGATGTGCCGTTGGTGGAGCCCAGGTCGGTCACCGAGACGCGGCCGTCCTCCGAGACCGTCACGGCGCAGTGCAGCCGGGACACGTCCGGGTCGTCGAGCGGGACGTCCGCGTCGGCGGAGCGGCCGATCCGTATCTGCCCGCCGTGCAGCAGATGCACCCCGCCCGCGTCGGGCCCGGCGATCACATGCAGGTGCGCGGGGACGGCGTCGTCCGCCGCCTCGTCCTCACCTGGCATCTGGAGCGAGAGCACCGCGCCGTCCACCAGCGGGGGCTCACCCAGCGCGATGCGCTGCGCGTCGAGCCGCTCGCGCCCGGCGAAGAGCACCACCGCGCCGCCGCCCATGGAGCTGTCGGGCCCGGAGACGGCCGAGGCCAGGCCGGAGGCGACGGCGGCGAGTGCCGTGCCCGCGGGCGCGGTGACGAGCACATCGCAGGCGCGCGCCGGGGTCGGGGTCTGGCCGCTGCGCGGCGCGAGGACGGTCAGCCGGATCTGCATCGCCGTCAGCGGTCCCTTCTGCGCGGGCGCCCGGCAGAGGAGATGACCTGTGATTCCCCCCACCCGGCACGGACGCGTCGTCCGGTACAGGTCGTCACGTACCGCGAGGCTCCCGACCCCACAGTTCCGTGCTGGAGGCATCCTCGCACCTGCCACTGACAACACGCCCGGGGGCCAGCACTAAGTGATCTTGAATGGTCGGCTGTGGGCCTAAAAGTGCCTGCTTGGGCCGGTCTCGAAGCCCCCGCGGGGGCACCTGTCGCACTACGGGAAGCCGTTCTGCACGCCTGTTCGACAACCATTCACGCGTGTGCCGCGTCTTCACCCCTGCATACTCCAGGACACGCAGGACACGACCGGAAGACGACCGGCCGACGGCCCGTTCGGCGGCATTAGAGTGGGGCGGAACATCCGGGCAGGCCCGGCGGACGGCAAGCACCACGATCAGCAGGGAGCGCATGACGTGCGGCCTGTAGGCAGCAAGTACCTCCTGGAGGAGCCGCTCGGACGCGGCGCCACCGGCACCGTCTGGCGAGCCCGCCAGCGGGAGACCGCGGGCGCCGAGGCGGCCGTCGCGGGCCAGCCCGGCGAGACCGTTGCGATCAAGGTCCTCAAGGAGGAGCTCGCCAACGACGCGGACGTCGTGATGCGGTTCCTGCGCGAGCGCTCCGTGCTGCTCCGGCTCACCCACGAGAACATCGTGCGCACCCGTGACCTGGTCGTCGAGGGGGATCTCCTCGCTCTCGTCATGGACCTGATCGACGGCCCGGACCTGCACCGCTATCTCCGCGAGAACGGCCCGCTCACCCCGGTCGCCGCCTCCCTCCTCACCGCGCAGATCGCGGACGCGCTCGCCGCCAGCCATGCCGACGGTGTCGTCCACCGCGACCTGAAGCCCGCCAACGTGCTGCTCGACGAGCGCAACGGCCAGATGCACCCGATGCTCACCGACTTCGGCATCGCGCGGCTCGCGGACTCCCCGGGCCTGACCCGGACCCACGAGTTCGTCGGCACGCCCGCCTACGTGGCGCCGGAGTCCGCCGAGGGCCGCCCGCAGACCTCCGCCGTCGACATCTACGGCGCGGGAATCCTGCTGTACGAGCTGGTCACCGGCCGCCCGCCGTTCGCCGGCGGCACCGCGCTCGAAGTCCTGCACCGGCACCTCAGCGAGGAGCCGCGCCGCCCCACCACGGTCCCCGCACCGCTGTGGACGGTCATAGAGCGCTGCCTGCGCAAGGACCCCGACCAGCGGCCCAGCGCCGAGAGCCTGGCCCGCGCGCTGCGTACCGTCGCCGCGGGCATCGGCGTGCACGCCAACTCAGCCCAGATCGCGGCCGCCGACGGCGTGGGCGCCCTGCTCGCCCCCGACCCGGCACCCGCCGCGGTGCCGGAGACCCCGGGCGCGGCCGACCCCACGCAGGTGCTGCCGAGCAACGCGGGCTCGTACGACCCGAACGCCTACGACCCGAACGCGTACGACCCCGCCGCCGCGACCAGCGTCATGCGGCAGACCCCCGGCCCGAACCAGGGACAGGGGGGCTACGGCCAGGGAGCGGGCGGCGCCGATCCGACCTCCGTCATGCCGCCCGTACCGCCCCGCCCCGACGGCCCTCCGGAGCCCGACGGCCCGCACCCGTGGCAGTCGCAGCTCCAAGCGGCGCGCGACCGCAACGAGCAGACGCAGGTCCAGTACCTCGACCCGAACGACGACCCGCTGCGCCGCCGGCCCCAGCGCCAGCAGCAGCCACAGCAGCCACAGCAGCAGCGCCAGCAGCGGCAACAGCCCCCGCAGCGCCAGCAGTACCCGCCGCAGCAGCAGCCCCAGCGCTACCAGCAGCCGCAGCAGCAACAGCCGCAGCGCCAGCAGTACGCGCCCCCGCAGCAGCAGCCGCCCCAGCCGCCGGCTCCCCGCCAGCCGAGGCAGCGCAGCTCCAACCCGATGCGCATCCCGGGACTCGGCTGCCTGAAGGGCTGCCTGTTCACCGTGGTGCTGCTGATCGTCGCGAGCTGGCTGATCTGGGAACTCACGCCGCTCCAGGACTGGGTGGCCCAGGGCAAGGGCTACTGGGAGGCGATCGGCGACGCGATCACCACCGTGATGGACTGGGTCTCGGAGCTGGGCAACGCCGCCGACAGCGTCGAGAACGCCGGCAACTGACGCCGGAGATCGGTGATTCTGTAGCTATGTCGACTTCTGCGGGCCAATTTCGCCCGTAGAAGTCGAGGTTGGCGCCATCCAGGGCACGCAAAACCCCGATCGCCGCGTAACTTTGTCGACCGGAGGTCCACCGCCAGCCGCTGAGGGAGCAGTCTTGGCACGGAATATCGGCAGCCGGTACACCGCCCACCAGATTCTGGGGCGCGGCAGCGCCGGCACGGTGTGGCTCGGCGAGGGGCCGGAAGGCCCCGTCGCCATCAAGCTGCTGCGCGAGGACCTCGCGTCCGACCAGGAGCTCGTGGGCCGCTTCGTCCAGGAGCGCACCGCCCTGCTCGGACTCGATCATCCGCACGTCGTCGCCGTCCGCGACCTCGTGGTGGACGGGACCGACCTGGCGCTCGTCATGGACCTCGTACGCGGTACCGATCTGCGCACCCGTCTCGACCGCGAGCGCAGGCTCGCCCCCGAGGCCGCGGTCGCGATCATCGCGGACGTCGCCGACGGCCTGGCCGCCGCACACGCCGCCGGAGTGGTGCACCGCGACGTCAAGCCGGAGAACATCCTGCTCGACATGGAGGGCCCGCTCGGCCCCGGCGGCTCGCACCCGGCCCTGCTGACCGACTTCGGCGTCGCCAAGCTGATCGACACCCCGCGCCGCACCAAGGCCACCAAGATCATCGGTACGCCGGACTATCTGGCCCCCGAGATCGTCGAGGGCCTCCCGCCGCGCGCCGCCGTCGACATATACGCCCTCGCGACGGTGCTGTACGAGCTCCTCGCGGGATTCACGCCCTTCGGCGGCGGCCACCCCGGCGCCGTCCTGCGCCGTCACGTCACGGAGACCGTTGTCCCCCTCCCGGGCATCCCCGAGGAGCTCTGGCAGCTCCTGGTCCAGTGCCTGGCCAAGGCGCCGGCCTCCCGGCTGCGCGCCTCCGAGCTCGCGGCCAGGCTGCGCGAGCTGCTTCCGCTGCTGGGCGGCATCCCGCCGCTGGACGTGGACGAACCGGACACCGAACCGGAACCGCAGACCTACGACGAGCAGCAGTACACCCCGGCCGCCGAGGAGCCCCGCCGCCGCGGCGCCGTCCCCCTCGTACCCGGCTCCTCCCCGGACTCCAACCGGGACACCCACACGAGCATGCGCGTCCCGGCCCCCGACGAACTGGCCGGAGGCCCGCTCGGCACGGCACGCGCCCCCCGCGCCCCGGGCAGCCCGCGCCCCGGCTCGGCCCGCAACAAGTCCGCCGCGGTCCGTAAGCGGCGCATCACTCTGGGTGTGGTGGCGCTCGTTCTCGGTGCGGCGGTGGGCGTCGGCAGCTGGGTGGCCACCGGCGGCGACGACGCGGGTGCGACCCCCCAGGACACCAAGAACTCGGCACCCACGTCGCCGTAGGGCCTGTCCGGAGCGGGCACGAATCGAGGCCGGCTCCCGGGTGAGGGACAGCTTCACTCGTCCAGCCGTTACGCTGGACCTGTGGCAGTCGTCGATATTTCCGAAGAGCTGAAGTCCCTCTCCTCCACCATGGGGTCGATCGAGGCCGTCCTGGACCTGGATGCGTTGAGGGCGGACATCGCCGCGCTCGAGGAGCAGGCTGCGGCGCCGTCCCTCTGGGACGACCCGGAGGCGGCACAGAAGATCACGAGCAAGCTTTCGCACCTCCAGGCCGAGGTCCGCAAGACCGAGGCCCTGCGTGGCCGCATCGACGATCTCGGCATCATGTTCGAGCTCGCCGAGGACGAGGGCGACGCGGACGCACTCGGCGAGGCCGAGACCGAGCTGGAGTCCGTGCGGAAGGCGCTGGACGAGATGGAGGTCCGCACCCTTCTCTCCGGCGAGTACGACTCGCGTGAGGCGCTGGTGACCATCCGTGCCGAGGCGGGCGGCGTCGACGCCGCCGACTTCGCCGAGAGGCTCCAGCGCATGTACATCCGCTGGGCCGAACGGCACGGCTACAAGACCGAGGTCTACGAAACGGCGTACGCCGAAGAGGCCGGCATCAAGTCGACCACCTTCGCGGTCGAGGTTCCGTACGCCTACGGCACGCTCTCCGTCGAGCAGGGCACCCACCGGCTCGTCCGGATCTCACCCTTCGACAACCAGGGCCGCCGCCAGACTTCCTTCGCGGGCGTCGAGGTGCTGCCGGTGGTCGAGCAGACCGACCACATCGAGATCGACGAGTCCGAGCTGCGCGTCGACGTGTACCGCTCCTCGGGCCCCGGCGGCCAGGGCGTCAACACCACGGACTCCGCGGTGCGCCTGACCCACCTGGCGACCGGCATCGTCGTCTCCTGCCAGAACGAGCGCTCGCAGATCCAGAACAAGGCGTCCGCGATGAACGTCCTCCAGGCGAAGCTCCTCGAGCGCCGCCGCCAGGAGGAGCAGGCGAAGATGAACGCGCTCAAGGGCGACGGCGGAAACTCCTGGGGCAACCAGATGCGTTCCTACGTCCTGCACCCGTACCAGATGGTCAAGGACCTGCGTACGGAGTTCGAGATGGGCAACCCCGAAGCGGTCTTCAACGGCGAGATCGACGGCTTCATCGAGGCCGGTATTCGCTGGCGCAAGCAGAGCGAGAAGTAGCCCCACGCACAGAGCAGTTGAGCCCGGCCGGCCTCCCGCCGCCCGGGCTCTTCCGCGTTCCGGCGCAAGGGGAGTTGGGGGGACGGCGTGGTGAATGCGTCACAGTCGTGGTTCCGAATGACTGTCAAGTACCCCCATACCGGTGTGCATTACACGAAACGGCCTTGACGTAATCCTTAACTCTGGACAGGCTGCTTAAGCAGCATGCGTATGTCTGGGACGGGTGCGAACGGGGGCGGGCGGGATGACCACAGCACGAAGTGGCCCTGCCGAGAGCGCAACCCCGCAGGGCCGTGGCCCCGCATATGGCTGCTCCATATTCAGAACGGCTACTGGGGGTAGCAGCAGATGACCAAGAAGACGCGAGTCCGCGTCGCGCGGATAGCCGCAGGTGCGGTAATCGCCGCGGGCGCCTCGCTCACCGCTGCCGGTGCGGCACAGGCCGTCGGTATCGGCGTTGATGTCGCCGGTCTCAGCGTGAAGGCTGAGGCCGACGAGAACGGTGTCGAGCTCGACGCCGGCCTCGGCCTCGACGGCGAGACCGAGGGTGGCACGACGGGCGAGAACCCGATCGGTGGCGCCGACCAGGGTGGTGCCACGGGTACGAGCGGTACCACGGGCACGACCGGCACCACGGGTACCACCGGCACCACCGGTGAGACGGGTACGACCGGCACCATTGGCACCACCGGCACCATTGGCACCACCGGTACGACCGGCACGACCGGTACGACCGGTACGACCGGCACCACCGGTGAGACCGGCACCACGGGTACGACCGGCACCACGGGCACCACCGGCACCACCGGTGAGACCGGCACCACGGGTACGACTGGCACCACGGGTACGACCGGCACCACCGGTACGACTGGCACCACGGGTACGACCGGCACCACCGGTGAGACCGGCACGACCGGTGAGACGGGTACGACCGGCACCTCCGGCACCACGGGTGACACGGGTACCACTGGCGGCAACGGCACCGAGGGTCAGCAGGCCGGCGGCACCGGGACCTCTGGTTCCAGCACCGACGGCGGCGCGGGCACCTGCACCGTCGACCTCGACGGCGCCGAGTGTGTCGACAACACCGACACCGACAGCGTCGGCAACCAGCCGGCCGAGCAGGGCAAGGGCAAGGACGAGCTCGCCGAGACCGGTGCGGCCGAGACCACGTTCCTGCTGGTCGGCGCTGCGACGATGATCGCCGGCGGCATCGGCTTCCGGATTCTTCCGCGCCTGGTGAACGGCCGCACGGTCGCCTAAGGGCGATCAGCGGTACGTACACACAGAGGGACCCGGCCCGCGCAAGCGGACCGGGTCCCTCTGTGATGTCATAGGCCCCTGGGAGAGGCGCGCCGGCGGTCTGTGCGGCCTGCTACGCCAGCAGTGCCAGCGCCGCGACCAGCAGCACCATCAGCGCGATCAGCATCACGGGGTTCAGCCCGGCGAAGGGCCCCTGCTCCCGCTCCTGCTCCATCTGCTGTCGCACGGCCCGGCAGACCCGGCAGCGTCCCTCGTTCACGGGCGCCGCGCAGTTCGCGCACACCAGTCGGTCATAGGTCATGCGCTTTCCTCCTCCCGCGCGGCGGAGCCGCATACACGTTCTCTCCGCACAACGCTCCGGGAAACGCGACTGTTCCCCCTATCACTGTGCCAGCTCGCGCGGTTTTCGGCGCGGGGCGCCCGGCAACGTACCGCCGGAACCCGTCGGGGACGCCCCGCCGGGCGCCTGATTTGCCCGTTCCGGGCGTCACAAATCGCCCATTGCCGGAGCCTGCCTGCACGTCTGAGCCCGGTTCGCGTATGGTCACGCTCACCTACTCCCGGCCGACCGTGGTGCACTCGTGATCCGATTCGACAACGTCTCCAAGACCTACCCGAAGCAGAGCCGTCCTGCGCTCCGGGATGTCTCACTCGACATCGAGAAGGGCGAGTTCGTCTTCCTGGTGGGCTCCTCCGGCTCCGGCAAGTCCACCTTCATGCGGCTGATCCTGCGTGAGGAGCGCGCCAGCCAGGGCATGGTCCATGTGCTCGGCAAGGACCTCGCGCGGATGTCCAACTGGAAGGTGCCGCAGATGCGCCGTCAGCTGGGCACGGTCTTCCAGGACTTCCGCCTGCTGCCCAACAAGACCGTCGCCGAGAACGTGGCCTTCGCGCAGGAGGTCATCGGCAAGCCGCGCGGTGAGATCCGCAAGGCGGTGCCCCAGGTTCTCGACCTCGTCGGTCTCGGCGGCAAGGAGGACCGGATGCCCGGCGAGCTCTCCGGTGGTGAGCAGCAGCGCGTGGCGATCGCCCGGGCGTTCGTGAACCGTCCCATGCTGCTGATCGCCGACGAGCCGACCGGCAACCTCGACCCGCAGACCTCCGTGGGCATCATGAAGCTGCTGGACCGGATCAACCGGACCGGCACCACCGTGATCATGGCGACCCACGACCAGAACATCGTCGACCAGATGCGCAAACGCGTCATCGAGCTCGAGCAGGGCCGTCTCGTACGTGACCAGGCGCGCGGCGTCTACGGCTACCAGCACTGAGCATCGAGTACTGAAAGGACGCCATGCGCGCCCAGTTCGTCCTGTCGGAGATCGGCGTCGGTCTTCGTCGCAACCTCACGATGACCTTCGCCGTGGTGGTCTCTGTCGCCCTCTCGCTCGCCCTGTTCGGCGGCGCGCTGCTGATTCGCGACCAGGTCAGCTCGATGAAGACCTACTGGTACGACAAGGTCAACGTCTCGATCTTCCTCTGCAACAAGAGTGACGCCAAGGACGTACCCAAGTGCGCCAAGGGTGCGGTCACCGCTGAGCAGAAGAAGGAGATCAAGGCCGATCTCGAAAAGATGGACGCTGTCGAGAAGCCGGTGCTCTTCGAGACGGTCGACCAGGCGTACAAGCACTACCAGGAGCAGTTCGGCGACTCCCCGATGGCCGGCAACATCACGCCGGACCAGATGCAGGAGTCGTTCCGGGTCAAGTTGAAGGACCCGCAGAAGTACAAGGTCGTTGCCACGGCCTTCGCGGGACGTGACGGGGTGCAGTCCGTCCAGGACCAGAGATCCATTCTGGACAACCTCTTCGAGCTGATGAACGGCATGAACAAGGTGGCGCTCTTCGTCATGGCGCTGATGCTGGTCATCGCGCTGATGCTGATCGTCAACACCGTCCGTGTCTCGGCGTTCAGCCGCAGACGGGAGACGGGCATCATGCGGCTCGTCGGCGCCTCCGGCTTCTACATCCAGATGCCGTTCATCATGGAGGCGGCCTTCGCCGGCCTGATCGGTGGCGTGCTCGCCTGCGCCATGCTGATCGGTGGCCGGTACTTCCTGATCGACGGCGGACTCGCCCTCCAGGACAAGCTGAACCTGATCGAGTTCATCGGCTGGGACGCGGTCTTCACCAAGCTCCCGCTGGTCCTCGCGATCGGCCTGCTGATGCCGGCCTTCGCGGCGCTCTTCGCGCTCCGCAAGTACTTGAAGGTGTGAGATGCGCCCCCGGCGCCGCGTGGCCAAGCGGCCGTGCGGCGCCGGGGCCTTGTCCTAGACTCGACGCCATGTCGGGCCCTTCGCACCGCTTCGGGTCCCGCGGTCTCTGCCGCGGGGCGGCCCTGACATTGGTCTTCGGATGTGTGCTCGCCACTGCCGCGGCCACCGGGTCGCTGCCGCGTGACGCAGACCCGCGGAACCCCGATATACAAGCCCGCTCCGTGGCCTCCGCCGTCGACCCCCGGGACCGCGAAGCGGTCGAGGACGCGGCCGCCGAGGCCGAGGCCGACGGGAAGTCCGTGACGGACGCGGCCCAGGAGGCCGTCAGCCGCAGCGGGGACCGCTGGGGCGCGGTCTACGACGAGCAGGAGTACGAGGACTTCGAGCAGGCCCTCGACGGCTCGTACACCGGTGTCGGCCTCTCCGCCCGGCGCTCGGCCGGCGGGAGCGTCTCCGTGTCCCGTGTCGAGCCCGGCGGGCCCGCCGGCCGGGCGGGCATCCGCAAGGGCGATCAGCTGCGTACGGTCGACGGCCACCGGGTCGACAGGCGTCCCGTCGCCGAAGTCGTCGCCCTGCTGCGCGGAGACCGTACGGACGCCGCCGCGGGCACCGCCGTCGTCCTGGGGCTCCGGCGCGAGGGGCGCAGCTGGACCGAGACCCTGCGCCGGGCCAGGCTCTCCACCGAGGCCGTCACCGTCCGGCGGCTGGGCGGCGCCCCTGCCTCCGCCGTCCTGATCAAGGTCACCGCCTTCACCAAGGGGACGGGCGCCGAGATCCGGGACGCCGTGCGTGCGGCCCCCGGAGACGCCGGAATCCTCCTGGACCTCCGGGCCAACGCGGGCGGCCTGGTCACCGAGGCCGTCACCGCAGCCTCCGCCTTCCTGGAGGGCGGCCTGGTCGCCACCTACGACGTGCACGGCGAGCAGCGCGCCCTGAACGCCGAGCCGGGCGGCGATACGGACCGTCCCCTCGTCGTCCTCGTCGACGGCGGCACGATGAGCGCGGCCGAGCTGCTGACGGGCGCGCTCCAGGACCGGGGCCGCGCAGTCACCGTCGGCACACGCACCTTCGGCAAGGGCTCCGTGCAGATGCCCAGCAAGCTCGCGGGCGGTTCGGTGGCCGAACTGACCGTCGGGCACTACCGCACACCGACCGGCCGCAGCGTCGACGGACAGGGCATCACCCCGGACCTCGTGGTCGGTGCGGCGGCCCAGCAGCGGGCCGAGACAGTATTGAGTGGCCTCGGGGGTGGGTCGTAGTGCGAAAATGACTGCACTATGGCCAAGGAAAAAGACACAGGGCGCAAGATGATCGCGCAGAACAAGAAGGCGCGGCACGACTACACCATCCTCGACACCTACGAGTGCGGCCTCGTGCTGATGGGTACCGAGGTCAAGTCGCTGCGGATGGGCCGGGCCTCTCTGGTCGACGGCTTCATCCAGATCGACGGCAACGAGGCGTGGCTGCACAACATCCACGTCCCGGAGTACGTGCAGGGGACCTGGACCAACCACACGGCCAAGCGCAAGCGCAAGCTGCTGATGCACCGGGCCGAGATCGACAAGCTGGCGTCGAAGTCGCAGGAGACGGGCCACACCATCGTGCCGCTCGCGCTGTACTTCAAGGACGGCCGGGTCAAGGTCGAGATCGCGCTCGCGAAGGGCAAGAAGGAGTTCGACAAGCGTCAGACGCTGCGGGAGAAGCAGGACACGAGGGAGACGAACCGTGCGATCTCGGCGGCCCGCCGACGTCAGCGGAGCGCCTGAGCAGGAATAGGCTGGCACCGTCGGGCGTTGGTCACGTACGATGGCACTGCACCCCACGGGGTGTGTACCACCTTGAGCGGTATCTAATTCAACAGCGGCACACATGGGGATGATCGGTTTCGACAGCGGATGTCGAAGCAGGGGAAGCGAGTCGAGGAAGCGGCAATGATCTCGTTAACCATATGTCGCAACCAATAATCGCCAATTCCAAGCGCGATTCCTCCGCCTTCGCCCTCGCTGCCTAATTAGCAGCTAAGCGAAGACTCTGCGGAGTGTCAGCCCGGGGGTGATCCCGACCCGGATCCTGGCATCACTAAGGGATCTAAACTTCTAGGCCCGGTCACGGGGCCCAGAAGGAAATCAAACAGTGGCTGGGCCTGTCGGAGGCTTGTTCGTGTGACCTCCGGGGCCGAGAAAAGCGCAGCGAACTGCACTCGGAGAAGCCCTGGTTCCGCACCGTTGGACGCGGGTTCGATTCCCGCCATCTCCACAATTCCCATGTACACGAGGACCCCGTTGCCACCAGGCGACGGGGTCCTCGTGTTTCCGCAGTCGTGTTTTCCGTCCCCGCGCCGGTTCACGAACGCCGGATGCCGGCTGCCGCGACCACCAGCGCCAGACCCGCCGCGCCCATGGGCACCGCATAGCCGGTCACTGTCCCGGCGTGCTCCACCATCCAGCCACCGGCCGCCGATCCGGCGGCTATGCCGCCGAGCAGTGCCGTGACCGCGAGCGTCATGCCCTCGTTCAGCTGTCCCTCGGGCGTGAGGCGCTGCACCAGCGTCATCCCGGTGACCATGGTCGGCGCGGTCGCGGCACCCGCCAGCAGGAGGCAGCCCGCGAGCACGAGCCGTGAGTCGGTCGAGGCGGCGGCGAGCAGGGGCAGGGACATCAGTGCCGTCATCCCGGCCAGGCAGAGCAGCAGCCGGCGCCGGACATTCCCGACGGGCCGCAGCGATCCGTACAGCAGGCCCGCCACACAGGAGCCGGCCGCCTGAAGGGCGAGGATCGCGCCTCCGGCGTGGGCGATGGACACCACCTCCATGGCGCCGAACACCGCGCCCGTGGCGAGGAAGGCGGCGAGCAGTGTGGGCATCCCGGCGGTGCGGAACGGGGAAGTGCTGTGGGTGCGGGGCGCCACCGGGGGTTCGGTCGCTCGCTGGGCGGCGAAGATCAGGACGCCGGTCATCATCAGGACCGCGCCGGCCAGGGTGCCGGCCTCCGGGAACAGTGCCCCGCACAGGGTCGCGGCCAGGACCGGGCCGAGCATGAAGCAGAGCTCGTCGGCGGCCTGCTCGAAGCTGTTCGCGGTGTGCAGGGCGGCCGGATCGCCCCGGTGGATGTGCGCCCAGCGGGCGCGGGACATGCCGCCGGTGTTGGGTGTGGTGGCCGTCGCGGCGTAGGCGGCGAAGAGGGTCCAGACCGGGGCGTCGTAGTGGACGCAGAGGACCAGCGCGAGCGAGCCGAGCGCGGCGATCGCGGTGGCCGGTACGGCGACCCTGGCCTGGCCGTACCGGTCGACGAGCCGTGCGGTCCAGGGGGCGACGACGGCCATGGCGGCGAGACCGGTCGCGGTGATCGCGCCCGCAAGCGCGTATGAGCCGTGCGCCCCGGCGATCATGATGACCGCGCTGACGCTGAACATTCCCGCGGGCAGCCTGGCCAGCAGATTGCCCGCGGTGAACGCGCGAACGCCGGGGGTGGCGAGCAGCCGGCGGTACGGGTTGACGCGCGCGCCCGGCGCTGTGGACGGGGCGGGGCGGTCTTGCGGGGGCGGTTTCTTCCGGGCGCCGGTGGCGGTGTCGGGCGGCATGCGCCAAGCGTCGGGGCGCCCGGTCCGTACGGTCCAACACCTACTTCGTACCGATTAACGCGTGTGTGTTGTAAATTCTGCGTGTGGCAACCTCCGACACCGATCCCCGTCTCCTGCGTGCCTTCCTCGCGGTGGCCGACGAACTGCACTTCACTCGCGCCGCGGCCCGGCTCTACGTGGCCCAGCAGGCGCTGAGCAGGGACATCCGCCGGCTGGAGCGCGAGCTCGGTGCGGAGCTCTTCGTACGCACCACCCGTCAGGTCTCCCTCACCGTGGACGGTGAGCGGCTTCTCCCGTACGCCCGGCGGGTGCTGGACGCCCAGGATGCTCTGGCCGCCGCATTCGGCGATCCGGCCGCCCGGCCGCTGCTCGTCGACCTCAACACCGACGGCATGGCCGCCGCCAGGGTGCTGGCCCGTGCGCGGGAACTCGCCCCGGCGTGCGAGCTGATGGCGCGCTTCGAGAGCGGTCTGTCCTGGGCGGCCGGTGAGGTCCTCGCCGGGCGGCTCGACGTCTCGTTCGGACGGGCCGCGGGGCTCGACCCCGCGGTGCTGTCCCGGCTCTCCGTGCAGCCCGTGCGGTACGAGCCGATGGCCGTCCTGCTGCCCCGTGATCATCCACTCGCCGGACAGGAGGTCGTCGCGCTGGACGACTTGGCCGGCGAAACCGTCTACGCGGGCGCGGGCAATGAGCGCACCCAGGAGTGGACGGATCTCGCCCGGCTGCTCTTCGACGAGTGGTCCGTCCTGCTCGCTCCGCCCGTTCCGCTCGCTGTCGGAGTGGCCGAATTCCAGCGGGTCATGGAGAAGTCAGGGAACCCCGTGCTCGCGGTCGTCGACTTTCCACCGCTGCCCGGAACCGTGGTCAGGCCGCTGGTCCGCCCCGTACCGCTGTCGCCGCTCGTGATGGTCTGGCGCAATGGGCTGAATCACCCAGGTCTGTCCGCTCTGCGGGCCGCGGCTGCCCAACTGGCGGCGGAAGAAGGGTGGATGGTCCGTCCATCTGGATCCTGGCTGCCGGAAGTCGATGCGTCGCTGATGCGTCACCGTTCCTGAAGAAGACCCGGGTACCGGAGCTCGAGGGTCCATGGGCGTCATGTTCGCCCTGGCCGGTCCCTGATGGCGCGCTCGCACCCGGCGGGTTCTTCGAGGTTTCCTGGGCCGACCAGGGCGTAGGGCCGCTCTGGTACATCAGGGCGTACCTCTGGTTCGTCATCGCCTCGCTGCTGCTGAAGGCGTTCCGCAAGCTGCCGTGGGTGACGATGCTCGCCCCGATCGGCCTCACCGCCGTGCTCGGTACGGGTCTTCACCCTGATCGCCGTCTGGCCCCTCCTGGGCGTGGCGATCCTCGCGATCGGCTGGGCAGAGGACGTGGCGGCCCGGCGTCGGCCACGCCTGTGGCCGAACGGCACGCGCAAGGACCCGGAGAAGGCTCTGCAGGCCCGTACGGGCGGACACGCTCGAGCACACTGACCACTCCAACCCTCACCGGGCCGTCCCCGGCCCGGTGAGAGCAAGGTTGCCTACCGGTCACCTCACAGCACCACGCCGAAATGCGAGCTCCATACGGTCGGGACACAAGCACCCGACACCCGTGGAGGCGCGTGATGGCCGGTCGTTGGATCGAACAGTGGGACCCGGAGGACGAGACCTTCTGGCGTGAGACGGGCGAGCACGTCGCCCGGCGGAATCTCTGGTTCTCGGTGCTCTCGGAGCACATCGGATTCTCCATCTGGACCCTGTGGTCGGTGATGGTCCTGTTCATGGGGCCGGAGTACGGGGTCGACCCGGCGGGGAAATTCTTCCTGATCTCCACGGCCACCCTGGTCGGCGCGCTCGTACGGGTGCCGTACACCTTCGCCGTCGCGAAGTTCGGCGGACGCAACTGGACCGTGTTCAGCGCGCTGACGCTGCTCGTGCCGGCGATCGCCGCGTTCGTGGTGATGGAACCGGGGACCTCGTACGGCACCTTCGTGGCCGTCGCCGCGCTCGCCGGGATCGGCGGCGGCAACTTCGCCTCGTCCATGACGAACATCAACGCCTTCTTCCCGCTGCGCAAGAAGGGCTGGGCCCTCGGGCTCAACGCGGGCGGCGGCAACATCGGCGTCCCCGTCGTCCAGCTCGTCGGACTGCTGGTGATCGGCACGGCAGGGGCCACGTACCCGAGGATCGTGCTCGGTGTGTACGTACCGCTGATCGTCGTCGCCGCACTGTTCGCCGTGTTCCGCATGGACAACCTGCGGCCCGTGCAGAACGACACCGGGGCCGCCAAGGAAGCGGTACGCGATCCGCACACCTGGATCATGTCGGTGCTCTACATCGGCACCTTCGGCTCGTTCATCGGCTACAGCTTCGCGTTCGGGCTCGTCCTGCAGACCCAGTTCGGACGGACCCCGCTCCAGGCCGCCTCGCTCACCTTCATCGGACCGCTGCTCGGCTCCTTGATCCGGCCCGCGGGCGGCTGGCTGGCCGACCGGTACGGCGGCGCCCGCATCACCCTGTGGAACTTCGCGGGGATGGCCGCGGCGACCGGGGTCGTCGTCTACGCCTCCGGGATCGAGTCGCTCGAGGTCTTCCTCCTCGGCTTCATCGCCCTGTTCGTCCTGACCGGCCTGGGCAACGGATCGACGTACAAGATGATCCCCGGGATCTTCCACGCCAAGGCCATCCGCAAGGGCATGCGCGGCGAGGAGGCCGCCGCGTACGGGCGGCGTCTCTCGGGAGCGGCCATGGGGCTCATCGGGGCCGTCGGCGCACTCGGCGGGCTCGCGATCAACCTGGCGTTCCGGCAGTCGTTCCAGACGGCGGGCACCGGGACGGCCGCCTTCTGGTCCTTCCTCGCCTTCTACGCGGTGTGCTTCACGGTCACCTGGGCGGTATACCTTCGCCGGACCGCCGCGGTGGCTGCGAAGCCGCAGCTCAGCTACGCCGAGGTGTGACGTAACCCGTGTCTCGTACGGGGGGACGTAACGGGTGTGAAATACAAGTGAACCGAGGCTGTCACGCAGTGTTGGCAGTCTCGGCCCTCCGCACCACCGAGCAGTAGCGGGACACGAGAGCCGGGTATCACGCCATGCACGACGACGCACAGCACGGGCCCCTCGCGGGCTTCACGGTCGGGGTGACCGCCGCCCGTCGCGCCGAGGAGCTCGGCACACTCCTCCAGCGCAGGGGGGCCGTGGTCCTGCACGCGCCCGCCCTGCGCATCGTGCCCCTCGCGGACGACAGCGAACTCCTCGCCGCCACGAAGGAGCTCATCGACGACACACCCGATGTCGTGATCGCCACCACGGCGATCGGCTTCCGCGGCTGGGTGGAGGCCGCCGACGGCTGGGGCATCGGGGACGCGCTCCTGGACGTGCTGCGCGGCGTCGAGCTGCTGGCGCGCGGCCCCAAGGTCAAGGGCGCCATCCGGGCCGCCGGCCTCACCGAGGCCTGGTCACCGGGGTCCGAGTCGATGGCCGAGGTCCTGGACCGGCTGCTCGGCGAGGGCGTCGAGGGCCGCCGGGTCGCCCTGCAACTGCACGGCGAACCGCTGCCCGGCTTCGTCGAGTCGCTGCGGGCCGCGGGTGCCGAAGTCGTCGGCGTACCCGTCTACCGGTGGATGCCCCCCGAGGACATCGCCCCGCTCGACCGGATGCTCGACATCACCGTCGCCCGGGGCCTGGACGCGCTCACCTTCACCAGCGCCCCCGCCGCCGCCTCCTATCTGAACCGGGCCGAGGCACGCGGGCTGCTCCCCGAAGTCCTGTCCGCACTCCGGGACGACGTCATGACGGTCTGCGTCGGCCCGGTGACCGCCCTCCCGCTCCAGGACAGGGGCATCGACACCCTCCAGCCGGAACGCTTCCGGCTCGGCCCGCTCGTCCAGCTGCTCTGCACCCGGCTCCCCGGCACGGCCCGCCCGCTGCCTGTCGCCGGCCACCGGATCGAGATCCGCGGACACGCCGTGCTCGTCGACGGCGCCCTGCGTCCGGTACCGCCCGCGGGCATGGCCCTGCTCAACGCCCTGGCCCGCAGGCCCGGCTGGGTGGTGGCCCGGGCCGACCTGCTGCGCGCGCTGCCCGGCAGCGGCAGCGACGAACACGCGGTGGAGACGGCGATGGCCCGGCTGCGCAGCGCGCTCGGTGTGCCCCGGCTGATTCAGACGGTCGTCAAGCGCGGCTACCGGCTGGCGCTGGACCCGGTGGCCGACACGAAGTACGCGGAGTAGCCGGACGACTTACCGGGTCCACCCGGTGACCGTGCTGTCCTCAATCGCCGGACGGGCTTGATTTTGAACCCCGGGATAGCGTGCTCGGATGATTGATGACAGTCACCCCGTCGCCGACGGCATGACCCTGCGCCCCGCCACCCTCGGCGACGTCGGCTCCCTAGCCGCATCACTGACCCGCAGCCGCGCGTACATGCGGCCCTGGGAGCCCGTGCGGCCCGAAGAGTTCTACACGCCGCAGGGGCAGATACAGCGCCTCACCGGGCTGCTGGCCGACCGGGATGGCGGGCGCGCGATGCCCTGGGTGCTCGCCGACGGGGAGGACCGTGCGGTCGGCTCCTTCACGCTCGCCAATATCGTGCTCGGGCCGTTCCGCAGTGCCGGCCTCGGCTACTGGGTCGACGTCGACCAGGCGGGCCGCGGGCTCGCGACCGCCGCCGTCGGCCGGATCTGCGAGCTCGCGCGGGACGGTCTCGGGCTGCACCGGGTCGAGGCCGGGACCCTCGTGGACAACGCCGCCTCGCAGCGGGTGCTCGCCAAGTGCGGCTTCGAGCAGTTCGGGACGGCCCCGCGCTATCTCCACATCAACGGCGAGTGGCGCGACCACCGGCTGTTCCAGCGGATTCTGCACGACGGCCCGCCGCGCTGACCTGCTGGGGCGCGTCCTGGACAACCGCTGACCTGACGTGGCGGTGGCCGTCCAGCGGGTACGCGGGAGGGAACGCCGGGAGGATGCCGGCGAGCGCGAAACCGCATTTCTCCGCGACCCGGCAGGACGCCTCGTTGTCCACCTGGTGCACCAGCTCCAGCCGCGCGAGCCCTTCCCCGGTGAACGCGGCGAACGCGGCGAACGCCCAGTCGCAGAGCGCCATGAGGGCCCTGGGCGCCACCCCGCGGCCCCGCGCGGACGCCGTCGTCCAGTAGCCGACCTCGGCCGTGTCCGACGCCGGTCCGTGGCGCTTCAGCACGAGGTTGCCGACCAGTTCGCCGCCGAGCGCCGTATCGGTCACGGCGAAACCGAACAGGTTGCCGGCCGCCCAGCCCTCCCGCTGCTCCGCCAGCCACCCGGCCGCGTCTTCGGCGCTCGTCAGCTGCGTCGCCAGCCAGTGCCGCATCGCGGGGTCGGCGTGGGCGCGGAGGAGGGCGGGAGCGTCGTCCGGCCGCCAGGGCCGCAGGAGCAACGAGCCCGCGGCGAGCGTGACTTCGGGGTGGCCTTCGTCCATACGGACACGGTACGGAACGTCCTTGCGGCGCCCGGAAGGCACCCACCCGGTAGGAGGGGTTCCGGCCCGGCCCGGTGACGGGCACTCTGGTGGGGACTCCCCATCGGTGACCCCGAGGCGGTGACAGGCGCATGGCGGCGGGCACGGGCGCGTACGACTGGCGGTTCGACTCCGGCCGGATCTGCCTCGACCTGGTGGCGACGGGGACCGGGCCCTCCGGCGCGTGCGAACAGCTCGCCGGGCCCGGACCGCTCGCCGAGTGGCTGGTGGCCGCCGCCCTGGTGCCGTGCGGGACGGTGCTCGCGACGGTCGACGACCACTGGGTGACCCGCTTCCGGCACCTGCGGGCGGACATCGGCCGGCTGCTGACCGCCGAACTCGGCGGCGCCCGGGACGATGCCGCCCTGGACCACGTCAACGCGCTCGCCGCCGGGGCCCCGCCCGGACTGCGCGCGGTCCGCGCCAAGAGCGGCGCACTCACCCGGACCCTGAACGCCCCGCCCGTGTGCGGGGAACTGCTCGTCGCCGTCGCCAGGGACTGCGTGGACCTGCTGACGGACCCGGAGGCCAGGGCGGCTCTGCGCCGCTGCGAGGGCGACACCTGCCGACGGCTCTACCTCGACACCTCACGGGGGCACCGGCGCCGCTGGTGCTCCAGCGAGGTCTGCGGAAACCGTGAACGGGTCGCCCGGCACCGCCGCCGGGCGGCAGCCGTCGACGCGGACAGCCGCTGAAGAGAGCCGCTGAAAAAGAATCTCGCGCCGGATTGAATGGTTCGGCCCCCGGCTCCGTATCGATGGCCGAAGAGCTCGACAGGGTCTCGACCGGGAGGTTCGGGTGCGCAAGGATGCGGCCGTGGCCGATGACCGTCTGCACAGGGCTCGACATCGCAGTGAACCGCCCCGCCCGGCCTCCGACGTCCCCGACGAGGAGCTGATGCGGGCGCTCTACCGCGAACACGCCGGGCCGCTGCTCGCCTACGTACTCCGCCTCGTGGCGGGGGACAGGCAGCGCGCCGAGGACGTGGTGCAGGAGACGCTCATCCGTGCCTGGAAGAACGCCGGTCAGCTCAACCGGGCCACCGGCTCCGTACGCCCCTGGCTGGTGACGGTCGCCCGGCGCATCGTCATCGACGCGCACCGCAGCCGGCAGGCCCGGCCGCGCGAGGTCGATCCGTCGCCGCTGGAGGTCATTCCCGCGGAGGACGAGATCGACAAGGCGTTGTGGCTGATGACGCTCTCGGACGCGCTGGACGATTTGACCCCCGCGCACCGGGAAGCATTGGTCGAGACCTATTTCCGGGGACGAACGGTCAACGAGGCCGCCGAGGTGCTCGGCATACCCAGCGGGACCGTGCGCTCGCGGGTCTTCTACGCACTGCGTTCCATGAAGCTCGTACTCGAAGAGAGGGGGATCACGGCATGAGCGACCACGAGTGGCAGCCATTCGGGCCCCGGCCCACCGGCCCCCGCAGCCCCTCGGGGCCCGCAAGCCCCTCGGGACCCGCAGGCCCGCCGTTCGGCTCCTCCGGTTCCTCCGGCCCCTCCGGCCCCTTCGAGCACCCGGTGGAGGGTCCGGGGCACGACGCCGCCGGTGCCTACGTCCTGGGCATCCTGGACGAGGCCGAGGCGAGCGCCTTCGAGGCGCACCTCGCGCACTGCGCGCTGTGTGCGAGCCACCTCGACGAGTTCGCCGGCCTCGAACCCATGCTCGCGATGCTCGCCGAAGCCCCCGCGGCCCACCCGGGCGCCCGCCCCGTCCCGCACGTGCCCGAGCCGCCCGCCCCCGCGCTGCTCGGCCGGCTGGTCGACGAGGTCGCGCGGAAGCGGGACCTGCGCCGCCGCCGCGGCAGGTATCTGATGGCGGCAGCCGCCGCCGTGATCATCGCGGGCCCCGTGATCGCCGTCACGTTCACCGGCGGCGAGGACGGCGGGCGGTCCGTGGCGACGGGCGACCCGCACCCCACCAGCCCGGCCGAGGACGCCTTCTTCCACCACATGAAGGAGAAGGCGGCGGCGACCGACCCCACCACCGGGGTCGACGCCACCGTCGGCATGGAGGCCAAGGCCTGGGGGACCCACACGGTCCTGGAGCTCAAGAACGTCAAGGGCCCCGAGAAATGCAGCCTGATCGCCGTCTCCAAGACCGGCGAGGAGGAGGTCGTCACCTCCTGGTCCGTGCCGAAATGGGGGTACGGGATCGTGGACTCCCCGCACCCGTCGGCGAAGTACCCGCTGTACGTGCACGGCGGCGCGGCGATGGACCGCGACGACATCGACCACTTCGAGGTACGGACCTTCGACGGCGAGCGGCTGGTGGAGATCGACGCGTGAGCGTGCGAGCGCGCGTGGACGCAACTTCCGACGCGCAATCGCAATGCTGGTCACAGGTGCGGAGCGGGCCCCCTTTCGCGTACGGTTGACGGCTGCTCTATGCACGTCAGAAGGGGGCCCCGGTGGCCGCGCAGGATGCCGCTGTCGATTCGTTGCGGGACCGGGAAATCGGTGTCGAGCAAGAACATCTGGACCGGGTTTACCACCGCCTCGAAGAGAAGATCGACGAGGCGGAATTTCTCATGCACGACGCCGTGAAAAGAGGCCAGGTCGGCACGCCCGGGGCGCTCGCCGAGCGCGACGCCCAGGTCTTCCGGGCCGGGGTACACCTCAATCGGCTGAACAACGAGTTCGAGGACTTCCTCTTCGGCCGGATCGATCTGCTGCTCGGCAAGGACGGTGAGCGCGGCCCGGACGGCGCGTTCACCTCCGTCGAGCCCGCCGACGACGCCGTACGCCCGGACAACACCGCGGACATCGCGGAGACGCTCCACATCGGCCGCATCGGAGTCCTCGACTCCGACTACGCGCCGCTGGTGATCGACTGGCGGGCCCCGGCCGCCGCGCCGTTCTACCGGTCGACGCCGAAGGAACCCGGCAGGGTCGTACGCCGGCGGGTCATCCGCTCCAAGGGCCGCAAGGTCCTCGGGGTCGAGGACGACCTGATGCGCCCGGAGCTCACCGCCCGCCTGGGCGGCGACTCGCTGCCCGTCATCGGCGACGGTGCGCTGATGGCGGCACTCGGCCAGGCCCGCAGCCACACCATGCGGGACATCGTCTCGTCCATCCAGGCCGAGCAGGACATGGTGATCCGGGCCCCCGCCGCCTCCGTCACGGAGGTCTCCGGAGGCCCCGGCACCGGCAAGACCGCGGTGGCCCTGCACCGGGCCGCGTATCTGCTCTACCAGGACCGGCGCCGGTACGCGGGCGGCATCCTGGTGGTCTCGCCGACCCCGCTCCTCGTCGCCTACACCGAGGGCGTGCTGCCCTCGCTCGGCGAGGAGGGCCAGGTCGCGATCCGCGCGGTCGGCTCGCTCTCCGACGAGGCGGCGGGCGTCGAGGGCGCCACCACCTACGACGAACCGGCCGTTGCCCGCATCAAGGGCTCGTCCCGGATGCTCCATGTGCTGCGCAAGGCGGCACGCGGGGCACTGGAGCAGCCCAGGGCGCAGCAGGCGTCCCAGGACGGCCAGTTGTCGTTCGGGGACGAGACGCCGGAGCAGGCGCAGCCCGCCGGTACGCCCACCCGGCTCCGGGTGGTCGCCTTCGGTGCCCGCGTCGAGCTGAACGCCGACGAGCTCCAGCGCATCCGGAACAACGTGCTCAGCGGCACGGCGCCCGTCAACCTGCTGCGCCCGCGCGCCCGCAAGCTGCTGCTGGACGCCCTGTGGACCAAGTCGTCGGGCCGGGGCCGCTACACCGACCCCGAGCTCGTCGCCGAACTGCGGTCCTCCTTCGACGAGGACGTCTCCACCGAGACGCCGTTCCTCACCTTCCTCAACGACTGGTGGCCCGAGCTCACCCCCCGCAGGGTGCTCGCCACGATGGCCGACGAGAGGCGGCTCGGCCGGTGGGCCCGCCGCATCCTCAACCAGGGGGAGGTGCGACGGCTGGCCCGCTCCTTCAAGCGGCTCGACAGCGAGGGCCGGGGCCCGCTCTCGGTCCACGACGTGGCGATCCTCGACGAGTTGCAGACCCTGATCGGCACCCCGCACCGGCCCAGGCGCAAGCGCGAGTACGACCCGCTGGAACATCTCACCGGTCTCGAGGAGCTGATGCCGCAGCGCGAGGAGACCCAGTGGGAGCGGGCCGAGCGGCTGGCGGCGGAGCGTACCGAGTACGCCCACGTCATCGTCGACGAGGCGCAGGACCTGACGCCCATGCAGTGGCGGATGGTCGGCCGCCGGGGCCGGCACGCCACCTGGACGATCGTCGGCGACCCCGCGCAGTCCTCCTGGTCCGACCCGGACGAGGCGGCGGCGGCGCGTGACGAGGCGCTCGGCAGCCGCCCCCGCCGCCGTTTCACACTCACCGTCAACTACCGCAACCCGGCGGAGATCGCGGAGCTCGCGGCGAAGGTGCTCGCTCTCGCGATGCCGGGCATGGAGTCCCCTGCGGCGGTCCGCTCGACCGGCGTGGAGCCCCGCTTCGAGCCGGTACGGGACCGGGACCTGGCCGCCACGGTCCGTGAGGAGGCGCGCAGGCTGCTCTCCGAGGTGGACGGCACGATCGGCGTGGTCGTCGCCATGAACCGTCGCGCGCAGGCACGCGAGTGGCTCGCGGAGCTCGGGGAGCGCGTGGTGGCGCTCGGCAGCCTGGAGGCGAAGGGGCTGGAGTACGACGCCACGGTCGTCGTCTCGCCCGCGGAGATCGCGGACGAGTCACCGGCCGGCCTGCGGGTGCTGTACGTGGCGCTGACCCGTGCCACGCAGCAGCTCACGGTGGTCTCGGGGGAGCGTGACATGCCCGACGAGGACGGGGTGCCGGACCTGCTGAGGGACTGAGCGGGCGAGGGGGGCCGGGGCTGGCCGGAGAGGGGCCGAGTGGCTGATTTCCGGTCAACCTGCGCTGCGGGAATCACTTCCCGGGGGTCTTTGTTAGCCTGGTGTTGGCACCGGCTCGATCCAAGCCCCCGGGCCCAACCTTCGTCGCTTCGAGCGACCACTTGCCGCGAGGCGAGCATGGCGGGTCGGTGCCACTTAAGTGAAGAAGACAGGCCCGCGTCACCTTCCGGTGGCGTGGGTCTGTTTTCGTTCCGGGAAGGTTCACGATCGGCTGGGGTTCCACCAAAGGGTCTACTTCTCGTATGGTGGAAACTACTTTCCGAACTGTGGCAGTCATTACCGGCTACCGGCCGGTAGGTGCGACGATCGGGAGGCGTGACCGCGGCGAGTGCCCCGGACACGCGGCAATGAAGCTAAGGGAAAGCGAAGGACTCGGCCATGGCAACGGCGCCCAGCGTCTCGTACTCGATGACGGTGAGGCTGGAGGTGCCCGCGAGCGGCACAGCGGTCTCCCAGCTCACCACGGCCGTGGAGTCGCACGGCGGTTCGGTCACCGGCCTCGATGTGACCGCTTCCGGCCACGAGAAGCTGCGGATCGATGTCACCATCGCGGCTTCCTCCACCTCGCACGCGGACGAGATCGTCGAGGGTCTGCGCAACATCGTGGGTGTGGTGCTGGGCAAGGTCTCCGACCGTACGTTCCTGATGCACCTCGGCGGCAAGATCGAGATGGCGTCGAAGCACCCCATCCGCAACCGTGACGACCTCTCGATGATCTACACCCCGGGTGTCGCCCGCGTGTGCATGGCGATCGCCGAGAATCCCGAGGACGCACGCCGCCTCACCATCAAGCGCAACTCCGTCGCAGTTGTGACGGACGGCTCCGCGGTGCTCGGTCTCGGCAACATCGGCCCGATGGCCGCGCTCCCCGTGATGGAGGGCAAGGCGGCCCTGTTCAAGCGCTTCGCCGGCATCGACGCCTGGCCGATCTGCCTGGACACCCAGGACTCCGACGAGATCGTCGCGATCGTCAAGGCGATCGCTCCGGGCTTCGCCGGAATCAACCTGGAAGACATCTCCGCACCCCGCTGCTTCGAGATCGAGGCACGGCTGCGCGAGGCCCTGGACATCCCCGTCTTCCACGACGACCAGCACGGCACCGCCATCGTCGTCCTGGCCGCCCTGACCAACGCCCTGCGCGTGGTGGGCAAGGGAACCGGGGACGTACGCGTCGTCATGTCCGGCGCGGGAGCGGCCGGAACGGCCATTCTGAAGCTGCTCATCGCCGCGGGCGTCAAGCACGCCGTCGTCGCCGACATCCACGGCGTGGTGCACGCGGGCCGCGAGGACCTGGTCTCCGCCGACCCCGATTCGCCGCTGCGCTGGATCGCGGACAACACCAACCCGGAGGGCGTCACCGGCACCCTCAAGGAGGCCGTCGTCGGCGCGGACGTCTTCATCGGTGTCTCCGCCCCCAACGTCCTGAACGGCGACGACGTGGCCGCCATGGCGGACGGTGCGATCGTGTTCGCGCTCGCGAACCCGGACCCCGAGGTCGAGCCCGCAATCGCCCGCCAGACGGCAGCAGTTGTCGCCACCGGCCGCTCGGACTTCCCGAACCAGATCAACAACGTGCTGGTCTTCCCGGGTGTCTTCCGCGGCCTGCTGGACGCTCAGTCCCGCACCGTCAACACGGAGATGATGCTCGCAGCGGCGGGTGCCCTCGCGGACGTCGTCGCCGAGGACGAGCTGAACGCGAACTACATCATCCCCTCGGTCTTCAACGACAAGGTCGCGGGAGCCGTCGCAGGTGCGGTCCGCGCCGCCGCGAAGGCCGCAGGGGCCGCCGCCGAGAGCACCTCGGACCTCCTCTGAGGAATGCCCTCCGCGTCGGCCGGCCACGGCTTGCGCGGAGGGTGTCCTGCCTCACCCGCGGCCGCCGTACGGCGCGTCGCGGGTCGCGGCGTCCCAAACGCCCCTTTAGGGTGGCGGGCAGCGGGCCCCGCAGGGCCCGGCATCCGCTGCGGACCGCTTCAGGGAGTCGACGGAACGTCACCACGGGCAAGCCGTGGCGCTTTTCGTGTGACTCCGGAGGGTTCCGGATTGGCTTTCCCGCCGCTGGTGGGGGCAGGATGCGTATTCGGGCGAGAGGGTCTGACATCAGACCCGGGTCCGGGGACTGTCAGAGGGCCCTGGCAGCATCGGCTTCGATCTCACGCCTCACAGGCAAGAAGAACACGGGAGTACAAACATGAACCGCAGTGAGCTGGTGGCCGCCCTGGCCGACCGCGCCGAGGTGACTCGCAAGGACGCCGACGCCGTGCTGGCCGCGCTCGCCGAGACCGTCGGAGAGATCGTCGCCAAGGGCGACGAGAAGGTCACCATCCCCGGCTTCCTGACCTTCGAGCGCACCCACCGTGCCGCTCGCACCGCTCGGAACCCGCAGACCGGCGACCCGATCAACATCCCCGCCGGTTACAGCGTGAAGGTCTCCGCGGGCTCGAAGCTCAAGGAAGCCGCCAAGGGCAAGTAAGTCCCTGAGCAGCAAACGAGGAGCGGCCACCCTGTGCGGGGTGGCCGCTCTTCGCCGTATACGGGCCTGGAAGCCCCCGCACACGGCCGAACGGCGGCCGCCCCCTCCCAGGGGCCACCGCCGTCCGTCGCGTGCCGCTGTGCGCCGTTGCTAGACGAGCGCTCCGCCCGGCAGCTCGACCTTCGCGCCGAGCTTCTCGAGCTTCTCCATGAAGTTCTCGTAGCCGCGGTTGATCAGGTCGATGCCGTGCACCCGGGAGGTGCCCTGCGCCGCCAGAGCCGCGATCAGGTACGAGAAGCCGCCGCGCAGGTCGGGAATGACCAGATCGGCGCCCTGGAGCTTCGTGGGCCCGGACACGACCGCCGAGTGCAGGAAGTTGCGCTGGCCGAAGCGGCAGTCGGAGCCGCCCAGGCATTCGCGGTAGAGCTGGATGTGCGCGCCCATCTGGTTGAGCGCCGAGGTGAAGCCGAGCCGCGACTCGTACACCGTCTCGTGGACGATGGACAGGCCGCTGGCCTGCGTCAGCGCCACCACCAGGGGCTGCTGCCAGTCGGTCTGGAAGCCGGGGTGCACGTCCGTCTCCAGGGCGATGGCGTTCAGCGCGCCGCCCGGGTGCCAGAAGCGGATGCCCTCGTCGTCGATCTCGAAGGCCCCGCCGACCCGGCGGAAGGTGTTCAGGAAGGTCATCATCGAGCGCTGCTGGGCGCCGCGCACGTAGATGTTGCCCTCGGTCGCCAGCGCCGCGGACGCCCAGGAGGCGGCCTCCAGGCGGTCCGGGATCGCCCGGTGCGTGTAACCGTCGAGCCGGTCGACACCCGTGATCCGGATGGTCCGGTCGGTGTCCATCGAGATGATCGCGCCCATCTTCTGCAGTACGCAGATGAGGTCCTCGATCTCCGGCTCCACTGCCGCGTTGGACAGTTCGGTGACACCCTCGGCGAGCACGGCCGTCAGCAGCACCTGCTCGGTGGAGCCCACCGACGGGTACGGCAGCCGGATCTTCGTGCCGCGCAGTCGCTGCGGGGCCTCCAGGTACTGGCCGTCCGCCCGCTTCTCGATCGTCGCGCCGAACTGGCGCAGCACCTCGAAGTGGAAGTCGATGGGCCGGCCGCCGATGTCGCAGCCGCCGAGCCCCGGAATGAAGGCGTGGCCCAGGCGGTGCAGCAGCGGGCCGCAGAAGAGGATCGGGATGCGCGACGAGCCCGCGTGGGCATCGATGTCGGCGACGTTCGCGCTCTCGACGTGGGAGGGGTCGAGGATCAGTTCGCCCGGCTCGTCACCGGGGCGGACGGTCACGCCGTGCAGCTGCAGCAGCCCCCGGACGACCCGTACATCACGGATGTCGGGAACGTTGCGGAGCCGGCTGGGCCCGCTGCCGAGCAGCGCGGCGACCATCGCCTTGGGCACCAGGTTCTTGGCGCCTCGGACGCGGATCTCGCCCTCGAGCGGGGTTCCGCCGTGGACAAGCAGGACATCGTCTGTGCCGGTCATGAATCTCGCGTTCCGGAGTGGTCGGGCGGGGGGCCATCGAAAAGGGTAATGGCCTCCTACCCCCCTTCCGTAAGGCGAACGGGCGTGTACGAACGTCATAAATCCGCCACAACACGCTCTGCCCAACACTCCTGGCGGAGGGTTACCGTCCGGAAGAGGGCAGAACAGTGCGCTCCCCGTGCATCCGTGCGCCCCTGAGCTGCACTCGTAGCCGCTCCAGGACCGGCCGGTCCACTTGGTGCCCGCGGAGGCCGAAGATGCGGGATCATTTCTGCCATGACCGAGGTGTCCTCGCTCACAGGGCGGCTGCTCGTGGCCGCACCCGCCCTGGCGGACCCGAATTTCGACCGCGCGGTGGTGCTGCTCCTCGACCACGACGAGGAGGGCTCGCTCGGCGTGGTCCTGAACCGCCCGACCCCGGTCGGCGTCGGCGACATCCTCGCGCCCTGGGCCGGGCTCACCGGTGAACCGGACGTGGTCTTCCAGGGCGGCCCCGTCTCGCTCGACTCCGCGCTGGGCGTGGCGGTGATCCCCGGCGACGACGGGCCCCTCGGCTGGCGCCGGGTGCACGGGGCGATCGGACTGGTGGACCTGGAGACCCCGCCGGAGCTGTTGGCCGCGGCTCTCGGATCGTTGCGGATCTTCGCCGGGTACGCGGGCTGGGGCCCGGGACAGCTGGAGGCGGAGCTGAACGACGGCGCCTGGTACGTCGTCGAGTCCGAGCCCGGCGATGTGTCCTCGCCCCGCCCGGAGAACCTCTGGCGGGCGGTCCTGCGACGCCAGCGCAGCGAGCTCGCGATGATAGCGACGTATCCGGACGACCCCTCGCTGAACTGACGCGCGGCCCTTCGCCGAACTGACGCGCGGCCCGCCGT
Organism: Streptomyces sp. NPDC057136; assembly: GCF_042670885.1. NCBI lineage: Bacteria > Bacillati > Actinomycetota > Actinomycetes > Kitasatosporales > Streptomycetaceae > Streptomyces > Streptomyces sp. NPDC057136. The sequence continues at coordinate 62,357 of NZ_JBHUUV010000021.1, read as the reverse complement.
CGAACCGGCGGCGGGGCCCGGCGCACCTGGCGGCTCCGGTACGGCGCGGCCTTCAGTACCCTTGGCGGTTATGAGCACTCTTGAGCCCGAGCGCGGGGCAGGTACGGGGACCCTCGTAGAGCCGACCCCACAGGTGTCGCACGGCGACGGCGACCACGAGCGCTACGCCCATTACGTCCAGAAGGACAAGATCATGGCGAGTGCCCTGGAGGGCACCCCCGTGGTGGCACTGTGCGGCAAGGTCTGGGTACCGGGGCGCGACCCCAAGAAGTATCCGGTCTGCCCCATGTGCAAGGAGATCTACGAGTCCATGGGCGCCGGCGGCGACAAGGACAAGGGCAAGGGCGGCAAGGACAAGAAGTAGTCCTCGCCGGTCCGCAGTCAGTCGTAGAAGGACCGCAGAGAGACCGCAGAAAGACCTGTGGCAGGGCCCCCGGGACGCGCAGCAATGCGCGCCCCGGGGGCCCTGCGCGTTGCACGGGCTGCACCCGCTGGTCACAGAGTGGTAGAGACCACTTGTCGGCGCCCTGATGCGCACCTACTCTCCTGCCAGTTGTGCAGAACGAAACGTGCGTTGCACAGGGTGCAACGACTGACCGGTAGGGGCCCCGATGAATCTTTCTGCCCGAATTGCCGCCCCCGCTGCGGCGCTTGTGCTGGCGGGCCTCACCGCCACCGCCTGCGCACCGCAGACCTCCGACACCAGCGCCAAGGGCGACGAGAAGTCCGGCACGCTCCGCGTCTGGCTGTTCCAGGAGGTCGGCAACAAGCCCAAGGAGCAGGTCGTCGACGCGGCCGTCGCCGATTTCGAGAAGAGCCACAAGGGCGCGAAGGTCGAGATCGAGTACATCCCCGTCGACACCCGCGCCCAGCGGATCAAGGCCGCCTTCAACGACCCGAAGAGCGCCCCGGACCTCATCGAGTACGGCAACACCGACACGGCCGGCTACGTGAAGGACGGCGGACTCGCCGATGTGAGCAAGGAGTTCGCGGCCTGGGACGAGGCCAAGGACACCGACCCGATCGCCAAGCAGTCCGTGACGGTCGGCGGCAAGGTCTACGGGGCCCCGCTCTTCGTCGGCGTACGGGCGCTGTACTACCGCACCGACGTCTTCGAGGACCTGGGCATCGAGGTCCCCAAGTCCCAGGCCGAGCTGATCTCCACCGCGAAGAAGGTCCACAAGGCGAATCCGGACCTGTACGGCCTCGCGGTCGGCGGCGCGTACACCTACGGCGCGATGCCGTTCATCTGGTCCAACGGCGGCGAACTGGCCAACGACACCGGTGGTACGTACAAGGCGGCCATCAACAGCGACAAGGCCCGCAAGGGCATCGAGACCTACACCTCGCTCTTCGGGGACGCCAACTGCCCGGCCGCCAAGTGCGCCTCCATGGGCGGCAACGCGACCATCACCTCCTTCGCCTCGGGCAAGGCGGCCATGGCCATCGGCGGCGACTTCAGCCACACCGCGGTCGAGGCGGGCGCCGTGAAGGGCAAGTACGCGGTCGTACCGCTGCCCGGCGTCGCGCCGGGTTCGATCGCGCCGGCGTTCGCGGGCGGCAACAACATCGGCGTACTCAAGAGCAGTTCGCACCGCACCCTGGCGGTGGACCTGATGAAGTCGCTGACCGGCAAGCAGACGCAGGCCAGACTCTTCGACGCGATGGGCTTCCTGCCGACCTACACCGACGTACGGGACAACGCCGCGAAGAAGGAGCCCTTCGTCGCGCCGTTCGTCCAGACCCTCGGCGCGGGCGCCAAGTTCGTCCCGGCCTCGCCGGGCTGGGGCCAGATCGACGCCTCGCTCGTCCTGCCGACGATGTTCCAGGAGATCGTCAGCGGACGTAAGGACGTGGCAGAGGCCTCGGACGACGCGGCGAAGAAGATGGACGCGGCGTTCGCCGCCGCGGGCTGACGATGACCGCGAACAGTACGACGTACAAGGCCCCCGCCCCCGCCCCCGCCGGGACGGCCGGGGCGGGCGGCGCACAGCCGCGGCCGCCGCGGCGCCGCCGCTCCGTCTCACCCGCACGGCAGCCCGGCTGGACCCCCTGGCTCTACCTCCTGCCCGCGCTCGTCCTCCTCGGCGCGCTCCTCGTCTACCCGATCTACCAACTGGGCCTGATCTCCTTCCTGGAGTACACGCAGGCCCAGGTCAGCGGCGGGGAGCCGACCACCTTCCAGGGGTTCGGCAACTACGCGACCCTCTTCGGGGACAGCCAGTTCTGGCAGGTGCTCCTCGCGACCGTGGTCTTCGCCGCGGTCTGCGTGCTCGCCACCCTCATGACCGGCTGCGCGCTCGCCGTCCTGCTGACCCGCGTCCGGGCCCTGCCCCGGCTCGCGCTCATGATGGCCGCGCTCGGCGCCTGGGCGACCCCCGCCGTCACCGGGTCCACCGTCTGGGTCTTCCTCTTCGACCCCGACTTCGGACCGGTCAACCGGGTCCTGGGGCTCGGCGACTTCTCGTGGACGTACGGGCGCTACAGCGCCTTCGCCCTGGTGCTCCTCGAAGTGCTCTGGTGCTCGTTCCCGTTCGTGATGGTGACCGTCTACGCGGGCATCCGGGCGATCCCCACCGAGGTGCTGGAGGCGGCCTCGCTGGACGGCGCCTCCCAGTGGCGGATCTGGCGGTCGGTCATGGCTCCGATGCTCCGGCCGATCCTGGTCGTCGTCACCATCCAGTCGATCATCTGGGACTTCAAGGTGTTCACCCAGATCTACGTCATGACCAACGGCGGCGGCATCGCCGGCCAGAACCTGGTGCTCAACGTGTACGCGTACCAGAAGGCGTTCGCGTCCTCGCAGTACAGCCTCGGTTCGGCGATCGGTGTCGTGATGCTGGTGATCCTGCTGGCCGTGACCCTGGTCTATCTGCGCCTGGTACGGCGCCAGGGGGAGGAACTGTGAGCACGCTCAGCACCCGATTCCGTGTCCGCAGGCCCGGCCGGCCGGCCGCCGAGGCGGCGGCCCTGCTCATTGCCGCCGCGGTCGCCTTCCCGCTCTACTGGATGGTGCTCTCGGCGTTCAAGCCGGCGGGCGAGATCCAGTCCACCGAGGCCCGCCCCTGGACGCTGTCCCCGTCCCTCGACTCGTTCCGCCGGGTCTTCGAACAGCAGGACTTCGGCCGCTACTTCCTCAACAGCCTGCTCGTCGCGGGCACGGTCGTCATCGCCTCCGCGCTGATCGCCTTCCTGGCGGCCACGGCCGTGACCCGGTTCCGCTTCAAGTTCCGCACGACGCTGCTGATCATGTTCCTGGTCGCGCAGATGGTGCCGGTCGAGGCACTGACCATCCCGCTGTTCTTCCTGATGCGGGACTTCGGGCAGCTGAACACGCTGGGCTCGCTGATCCTGCCGCACCTCGCCTTCTCGCTGCCGTTCGCGATCTGGATGCTCCGCGGCTTCGTGAAGGCCGTCCCGGAGGCCCTGGAGGAGGCCGCCTACATCGACGGCGCGAGCCGCACCCGCTTCCTGTGGCAGATCCTCTTCCCGCTGGTCTTCCCGGGCCTCGTGGCGACCAGCGTCTTCTCGTTCATCTCGACCTGGAACGACTTCCTGTTCGCCAAGTCGTTCCTCATCAGCGACACCTCCCAGTCGACGCTTCCCATGGCGCTGCTGGTCTTCTTCAAACCGGACGAGAACGACTGGGGAGGGATCATGGCAGCCTCGACGGTGATGACCATTCCCGTGCTGGTCTTCTTCGTACTCGTACAGCGACGCCTGGTCTCGGGACTGGGCGGAGCAGTTAAGGACTGACGTGGACAATCTCATTCCCGCGCCCGTGCGCACCGACGACCAGGGCCGGTGCGCGTTCCTCCTGGACCGGTCCACCACCATCACGGCACAGGCCGGCACCGAGACCACCGAGCGGTGGCTGCGCTCCACCCTCGGAGCCGCGTTCGGCCTGCCGCTCGCGCCGGGCAGCGAGGGGGCCGGGCACGCCATCCAGTTGCGTCTCGACCCCGCGCTGGAGCCCGAGGGCTACCAGTTGTGCACCACGCACGACCTGGGCGTCATGATCACCGGCGGCAGCCCGGCAGGCGTCTTCTGGGGAGCGCAGACCCTCCGTCAGCTCCTGGGGCCCGACGCCTTCCGAAGCGCGCCCGTCGGCCCCGACAGCAAGTCCGTCATCCCCTTCACGAACATCGAGGACAGCCCCCGCTTCCCCTGGCGCGGCCTCATGCTCGATGTCGCCCGGCACTTCCTGCCCAAGGACGACGTCCTGCGCTACCTGGACCTCCTCGCCGCCCACAAGCTGAACGTCTTCCACTTCCACCTGACCGACGACCAGGGCTGGCGCGTCGAGATCAAGCGGTACCCCCGGCTCACCGAGGTCGGTGCCTGGCGGGACCGCACCAAGTACGGCCACCGGGCCTCCGATCTGTGGGACGAGACCCCGCACGGCGGCTTCTACACCCAGGACGACATCCGCGAAATCGTGGCGTACGCCGCCGCGCGGCATATCCGGGTCGTCCCGGAGATCGACATCCCGGGCCACTCGCAGGCCGCCATCAGCGCGTACCCCGAACTCGGCAACACCGACGTCGTCGACACGACCACCCTCTCCGTCTGGGACAACTGGGGCGTCAACCCGAACGTACTCGCCCCCACCGACACCACCCTGCGCTTCTTCGAGGGCGTCTTCGAGGAGCTCCTCGACCTCTTCCCGGCGGACACCTCGCCGTTCATCCACGTCGGCGGCGACGAGTGCCCCAAGGACCAGTGGAAGGAGTCCGCGACGGCCCAGGCGCGGATCGCCGAACTCGGCCTGGCCGACGAGGACGAGCTCCAGTCCTGGTTCATCCGCCACTTCGACACCTGGCTCGCCGCGCGCGGACGGCGACTCATCGGCTGGGACGAGATCCTGGAGGGTGGCCTCGCGGACGGCGCCGCCGTGTCCTCGTGGCGCGGTTACGCGGGTGGCATCGCCGCCGCCGAGGCCGGCCACGACGTCGTGATGTGCCCCGAGCAGCAGGTGTATCTGGACCACCGTCAGGACGGCGGCCCCGACGAGCCGATGCCCATCGGATACGTACGGACCCTGGAGGACGTCTACCGCTTCGAACCCGTACCGCCGGGCCTCTCCGAAGCGGCGGCCCGTCACATCCTGGGCACCCAGGCCAATGTGTGGACCGAGGTCATGCAGAACCGGGCCCGCGTCGACTACCAGGTCTTCCCCCGGCTCGCCGCCTTCGCCGAGGTCGCCTGGTCCCGGCTCCCGGCCCCCGCCGAACGGGACTTCGCCGGGTTCGAAAGCCGGATGACCACGCACTACGCCCGGCTCGACGCCCTCGGCGTCGACTACCGGCCGCCGGGCGGCCCGTTGCTCTCGCAGCTGCGCCCCGGTGTCCTCGGACGCCCGATCGAGGGAACGCCCCCGAACGTGTAGGCACCACCGACGTCGGGGCGGGCCACGAGGGGCTCCGTGAGCCCGTCCCGAGCCCGTCCCGAGCCCGTCCCGAGCCCGTCCTGCACGAACGTAATAAGTCGTACGAGACGCGCTGAAGAGTGGCAATTCACACTCTGCACCGAAGAGGTGCGAATCAGGATCATCCTCCTGGTCAGGGGCGGAAACCCCCTTCGTGGACCCTCGCGTCGGGCCGGTCGGAAGATGTGCCAGAGTTGCCACGTCCGGGCTGTGAGCACGTACCGTACGGCGGAACAGGCGGGACAGCCGGGAGACCGGAAAGGGGCAGCTGGGTTGACCACTCACGCACCGCAGGCGATGCAGTCGGTGACGCTGCCGGCCTCGCTCGACGAGGCCGTGGCGGCACTCGGCGCCATGCCCGCCGCCGTTCCTGTGGCAGGTGGCACGGACCTGATGTCGGCCGTCAACAAGGGGCTGCTGCGCCCCTCGGGCCTCGTCGGCCTCGGACGGATCAGCGAGCTGCGCGGCTGGCACTACCAGGACGGTCACGCGCTGCTCGGCGCAGGCCTCACCCACGCACGCATGGGACGGCCCGACTTCGCCGCCCTCATCCCCGCGCTCGCCGCGTCCGCGCGCGCCGCGGGCCCGCCCCAGATCCGTAACGCCGGGACGCTCGGTGGCAACATCGCCAGCGCAGCCCCGACCGGCGACACCCTGCCGGTGCTGGCCGCCCTGGAGGCCGAACTGGTCGTCGCGGGCCCCGGTGGGGCGCGCCGCGAGATCCCGGTCTCGCACCTGCTGGCAGGCCGCGAGATGCTCTCGCCCGCCGAACTGATCGGCTTCGTCCGCGTACCGCTGCTCCACGCCCCACAGGTCTTCCTGAAGGCCACGGGACGTACCGGCCCCGGCCGTGCGACCGCGTCCGTGGCGATCGTCCTGGACCCGGCCCGGCGCGGAGTGCGCTGCGCGGTCGGCGCCGTCGCACCGATGCCGCTGCGGCCCCTGGAGGCCGAACGCTGGATCGCCTCGCTGATCGACTGGGACGGCGAACGCGGCCTGACCCCCGACGCGCTGGCCGCCTTCGGCGAGTACGTCGCCGCGGCCTGCATTCCGGACCAGACCCCGCCGGCCGACGGGGGAGAGGCACCACCCCTGCCCCCGGCCGTACAACATCTGCGCCGCACCGTCGCCGCGCTGGCCCGACGCGCGCTCGGGAGGGCACTGTCGTGAGCAACGAGGACCCCACCGAGCAGCAGGGGCAGCACGACCCGTACGGACAGCAGTACGGCGGCTGGCAGCCGACTCCGCAGAGCGGCGAGTACGACGCCGAGGCGACGGCTTTCGTCCACCTGCCCCCGGAGGACCTGGCCAATCTCCCGCTGGCCGCCCCCGGCCACGGATACGTGCCGCCGATGATCCTGCCGCTGGCACCGGCCGCCGGCCTGGACCCGGCGGCAACGGGCAGCTGGGTCGTGCAGACGCCGAACCCACAGACGCCGAACCCACAGACGCAGAACCCGCAGAACGCACAGACGCCGAACCCGCAGGCACCGGAGGCGCCGACGGGCGGCGAGCCCCTCGCGCCCTCCTCGGTGCACTGGCCGGACCCGAACCAGCAGCAGGAGCACCGGGAGTACCCGGTCACGTCGTCCACGACGGCCCAGTGGGACTTCACCGAGGTGACGACCGCAGCGGCCGAGCCCACCGGTGGCCCCGGGGCGATCGGTCACACCGGCCAGTGGACGATCCCGGTCGCCGACGGCGACCTCCCGGAGGAGTCCGGCGAGTTCGCCGCCTCGGTCCTGGCCTCGCAGTGGTACGCGGGGACGGCCCCTGCCACGCTGCCGGGCGGTGCGCCCGCACCGTGGGCGACGCAGCAGCCGGAGGAGGCCGAAGCCGCGCTCACGGCCGCCGACGAAGCACCCGAGGAGGCGGCGGAGCTCCCGGAGGCCCCGTCGGACGTGGAGCCGCCCGAGGCCCCCGCCACCGAGGTCACGGAAGCCGCGGAGGCCACAGACCTCGCACCCGAGCCCGACCAGGGCCCCGAAGCCGCTGCCACCCCCGTCACCGGCGCCCCGAGCGAGCACCCCTCCGCCTCGTACGTCCTGCATGTGAACGGCGCCGACCGCCCCGTCAGCGACGCCTGGATCGGTGAATCCCTCCTCTACGTGCTGCGCGAGCGCCTCGGCCTCGCCGGTGCCAAGGACGGCTGCTCGCAGGGCGAATGCGGTGCCTGCAACGTCCAGGTCGACGGGCGTCTCGTCGCCTCCTGCCTGGTCCCCGCGGCCACGGCCGCGGGCAGCGAGGTCCGTACGGTCGAGGGACTCGCGGTCGACGGCGAGCCGTCCGACGTGCAGCGGGCCCTGGCCACGTGCGGGGCCGTCCAGTGCGGCTTCTGCATCCCCGGAATGGCCATGACCATCCACGACCTCCTGGAGGGCAACCACGCGCCCTCCGAACTGGAGACGCGCCAGGCCCTGTGCGGCAACCTCTGCCGTTGCTCCGGCTACCGCGGCGTGCTCGACGCGGTGGGCGAGGTCATCGCGGGCCGCGAGGCGCACGCGGAAGCAGCCGCGTCCGAGCCGGCCGACGAAGTCCGCATCCCGCGCCAGGCGTCCCCGGGCGCCGGTAGTGTCCAGCCTCAGCCGCACGAGGGAGGAGGCGACCTGTGAGCGACGCAGCCACCGCGGCCAACGCGACCAGCGCCACCCGCACCACGTTCCCGGACACCACGGGTCCCGGCTCCGGCCCGGACCAGGAGCCGCCCGCGCTCGGCCTGGGCGCGTCGCTCCCGCCCGCCGACGCCCGGGCGAAGACCGAGGGCACCTTCCCGTACGCGGCCGACCTCTGGGCCGAGGGCCTGCTGTGGGCGGCCGTGCTCCGCTCCCCGCACCCGCACGCCCGCATCCTGTCCATCGACACCTCGGCAGCAACCGAGATGCCGGGGGTACGCGCGGTCGTCACCCACGAGGACATCCCCGGGGACGGCGCCTACGGCCGCCAGGTCGTCGACCGCCCCGTCTTCGCCTCCGAGCTGGTACGCCACCACGGCGAGCCCATCGCCGCCGTCGCCGCGGACCACCCGGACACGGCACGCCTCGCCGCCGCGGCCATCGCCGTCGAGTACGAGGTCCTGGAACCGGTCACCGACCCGGAGAAGGCGTTCGCCGCCGAACCCCTGCACCCCGACGGCAACCTCATCCGCCACATCCCGCTGCGTTACGGCGACCCGGAGGCCGAGGGCGAGATCGTCGTCGAGGGCCTGTACCGCATCGGCCGTCAGGACCCCGCCCCGATCGGCGCCGAGGCCGGTCTCGCCGTGCCCCGTCCCGACGGCGGCGTGGAGATCTACACGGCCTCCACCGACCCGCACACCGACCGCGACCTGGCCGCCGCCTGCTTCGGCCTGGAGGCGGACCGGGTGAAGATCGTCGTCACCGGTGTCCCCGGCGCGACCGGCGACCGCGAGGACCCCGGCTTCCAGATCCCGTTGGGCCTGCTCGCCCTGCGCACCGGCTGCCCCGTCAAACTGGCCGCCACCCGCGAGGAGTCCTTCCTCGGCCACGCCCACCGCCACCCGACCCTCCTGCGCTACCGCCACCACGCGGACGCCGAGGGCCGGCTGGTCAAGGTCGAGGCCCAGATCCTGCTGGACGCGGGCGCGTACGCCGACTCCTCCTCCGAATCGCTCGCCGCCGCGGTGGCCTTCGCCTGCGGCCCGTACGTCGTACCGCACGCCTTCATCGAGGGCTGGGCGGTCCGTACGAACAACCCGCCCTCCGGCCATGTGCGAGGCGAGGGCGCGATGCAGGTCTGCGCGGCCTACGAGGGCCAGATGGACAAACTGGCGGCCAGGCTGGGCATCGACCCGGCCGAGCTCCGCCTCCGTAACGTGCTGTCCACCGGCGACATTCTCCCGACCAGCCAGACGGTCACCTGCCCGGCACCGGTAGCGGAACTCCTCCGAGCGGTACGCGACTTCCCCCTCCCCGCCCTGCCGAAGGACACCTCGGAGGACGACTGGCTGCTGCCCGGCGGCCCGGAGGGCGCGGGCGAGCCCGGTGCCGTCCGGCGCGGGGTCGGGTACGCGCTGGGCATGGTCCACATGCTCGGCGCGGAGGGCACGGACGAGGTCTCCACGGCCACGGTCCGGGTCCACGACGGCATCGCCACGGTCATCTGCGCAGCGGTCGAAACCGGCCAGGGCTTTTCGACCCTCGCCCGGCAGATCGTGCAGGAGACCCTGGGCATCGAAGAGGTCCACGTGGCCGCGGTCGACACGGACCAGCCCCCGGCGGGTCCGGCGACGCACGGCCGCCACACCTGGGTCTCCGGCGGGGCGGTGGAGCGGGCCGCCAAGATGGTGCGCACCCAGCTCCTCCAGCCGCTGGCCCACCAGTTCGGCATGTCCACGGAGCTCCTCCAGATCACCGACGGCAAGATCACCTCGTACGACGGGGTGCTGTCCACGACGGTCACGGAGGCCATGGACGGCAAGGAACTCTGGGCCACGGCCCAGTGCCGCCCCCACCCGACCGAACCTCTCGACGAGTCCGGCCAGGGCGACGCGTTCGTCGGCTTCGCCTTCTGCGCGATCCGCGCGGTGGTGGACGTCGACATCGAGCTCGGTTCGATCCGGGTCGTCGAGATGGCTGTCGCCCAGGACGTGGGCCGCGTCCTGAACCCCGCCCAACTGGCCGTCCGCATAGAGGCGGGGATCACCCAGGGCATCGGCGCGGCCCTCACGGAGAACCTCCGTACCGCCCGTGGCCTGATCCGACACCCCGACCTGACCGGGTACGCGCTTCCGACGTCCCTGGACGCACCGGACATTCGCATCGTCAAACTCGTCGAGGAACGCGACGTGGTGGCCCCCTTCGGCGCCAAGGCCGCCTCCGCCGTCCCGGTGGTGACGTCCCCCGCGGCCGTCGCGTCGGCGGTCCGCTCGGCGACCGGCCGCCCGGTCAACCGCCTCCCGATCCGCCCGCAGGCGGCGGTGGCAACGCCCAAGGCGTGACCGGCGCATGACGGTGTGATTCGCGTTGCACGTGCAACCCAGGGGTGCGAGCTGTCACTGATGCTGACTACAGTGATCCCCAAAGCTTTAGCGAGTTGTAAACGGGGGAGGGCACTGTGGCGAGCGACGCAGGGTCAGGGGCGGGACCGGCTCTTGGATGGCCGTTCGGCGGGATCATCGATGCGGTACAGGACACCGTGGGCGACCTGGTCACGGAGCTCCAGTCGTTCACGAAGTTCCGAGACCGCATCGATGAGCTCATCCAGGACCTCAAGGCATCACCGGCCGACTCGAGGAAGGTGGGCGAAGACCGCGTCGCACCCACCGAGTTCGGCGACCCGGAATGGGCCGAGGCACACGGACTGCACGAATCGTACAAGACGGTCATCACGGAGCTGGAAAACCTCTCGAAGATGCTCTCGGACTCGATGGAGGGCATGGGCATCGCGGTCCTCGCGTCCCATAAGGGTTACGAGAACCTCGACGAGGACATCCGCGAGCGCATGCGCGCGATCAGCGGCAGCACGAAGGAGCATTACGGCGGCGAGTACGTCCCGGAGCCACCGGCCGGGCAGAGCGCCGCGCCGCCGGCCTCGAAGCCGACGCCGAAGGCAAGCTCCTCGGACTTCTGATGGCGACGGTCAGTGGCGCGGTACGGGTACGGGCAGAGGTAGGGACGGGGGAACGGGATGCCTTCTAAGAGGACATCGTTCGAGGACATGCCGCACGAGCGGATGCTCAGGTGGCTCGACCAGGCCAACAGCGGGGCTGTGCAGGGCGCGGCGGACCGCTTGTTGAGTGCGGCCACGGAAATCAAGAAGATCGCGGAGGACTTGAAGATCCGTCCGCAGATGGTGGAGTGGAAGGGCGAGGGCGCGAACGCGTTCCGCACCTGGACCGCGGACCTGGCCAACGCGACGTTGCGCCTGGGCGAGTACAGCGAGGGTGCGTCGAAGCGGCTGGCCGAGGCGTCCGATGCGATCGCCCTGGCCCAGGTGGCGATTCCACGCACGCACGCCGGCGCACAGGCGAACCTGGACGCGGCGCTCGCGGCGAGGAACGACCCGGATGCTTCGGCGGTGGCGCGGACGTCGGCGGAGACGCTGATCGCCGAGAAAGAGGCGAACCGCCAAGAGGCGGCCCGGGAGATGAAGAAGCTCGCGGAGGCATACGAGCTGTCGAACGACCGGATCACGGGCATGGACGTGCCGAAGTTCCCGCCGCCGCCGGAAGCATTCGTGCCGGACCGGGATCAATCCGAGCACGAAGGTGGTGGGGGCTACGCCCGTGCAGGAGGAGCGACGGGCGGAACCACCGGCGGTGTTGCGGGTGGCGTAACGGCGTACGCGCGAGAACCTGAATCGGCAGGTGGCGCAACGGCGATTCCCGGAATGGCACAGGCGCCCTCGTCCTCAGGCACTGCCGCGCTGCGTCCCGTGGACATGGAGATCGACAGCGTAGCCACGCTGCCGGACGCTCCGACCGTTCCTTCGGCGACTCCGCCGAGCATGCCGGGCGGAGGAAAGGCGGACGGCGGCTTGCCGCCGGTGATCGGTGGCGCCCCTCCCGTTGTCGCGCGTGGCCCGGGTCTGCCGCCCACGGTGAGCGGCGGAGGAAAGCCGACAGGCACCTCGCGCCTGCCCATGCCCCCCGCAACTTCCGGCCCCGGGCCCATCGGACGACCGTCGGGTCAGACCGGAATCGTCGGTGGCCGCCAGGTCCCGCAGTCGTCGGGCAAGCCGATGGTCGGACTCCCCCGTGGCACCGTGATCGGTGGCGAGGGGACCCATGGTGGCCGTGCGCCCATGGGGCACGGCCCGGGCATGGGCGGCCCCACCGGTGGCCAGAACGGCATGGCGGGTGGCCGCCGCCTGGCGGGTGAGACCGGCGGAATCGTGGGCGGTCGTCCGCAGCAGCAAGGGACCAGCAGCGGTCGTCCGTTCACGCCGGGGGGCAGTGGCCTGGTCAGGGGCGGGGGCTCGGCACAGGGCGCTCGTGGTGCAGGTCCGGTGGGGCGTGGGGGAGCCTTCACCCCCCAGCGCCCGGGAGACTCGCGCCGTGAAGCGAGCGGTGAGAGGCCGGACTACCTCACGGAGGACGAGGAGACCTGGCAGCAGAACGGTCGGCGCATCGTGCCGCCGGTCGTCGACTGAGTAACTGGCAAAGGAATCGCATGCGGATCAGCAGGAACGCCAACCGGGGAGTTGCTCGCCCGGGAACCGTGGTCTCGGCCGTTGTAGGGCTGCTGCTGATCGGAGCCGTACCCGCGCGTGCGGACTCGGTGCGTTCTGACCAGTGGCACCTCGACAGCATGCAGGCCGAGCAGATGTGGGAGACGAGCACGGGGGAGAGCGTCACCGTCGCAGTCATCGACTCCGGAGTCGATGCTTCCAACCCGGATCTCCTCGGCCAAGTGCTCAAGGGGAAGGACCTGGCGCTGGATTCTCCTGGCGACGAACACGTTGACTACGACGGTCACGGAACGGGAATGGCCGGGCTGATTGCCGGTACGGGCCAGTCGGGCGGGGGCGATGGTGCTTTCGGGCTCGCGCCGGGAGCGAAGATCCTTCCCATTCGCATGACTGACGACACCGGAAAGGTCAACGGGGCAACCGGCAGTAAGAATTTCAACGACGACCTGACGACGGGCATTCGCTATGCGGCGGACAATGGCGCCAAGGTCATCAATGTCTCGTTGGGGAATGACGAGGGCTCGCAGCGGCTCAGCGATGCGGTGAAGTACGCCCTCCGAAAGGGATCGTTGATCTTTGCTGCTGTCGGAAATGACGCCAAGGCGGGAAATCCGATGCGGTATCCGGCAGGAACTCCGGGCGTGGTCGGCGTGGCGTCCGTCGACAGGGATGGCAAGCGAGCCGAGTACTCGGAGTACGGGCCGCAGGTCGATCTCGCCGCACCAGGTGTCGACATGGTCCAGGCATGCGGTGGGAAGACAGGTCTTTGCAAGACCACCGGCACCAGTGACGCCTCCGCCATCGCCTCCGCCTCCGCCGCCCTGATCTGGTCCCAGCACCCCGACTGGACCAACAACCAGGTCCTGCGTGTCCTGTTGAATACGGCCGGCGCTCCGCACAATGGCGCCGAGCGCACCGACGCCGTCGGACACGGCATCGTCCGCCCCCGCATCGCCCTGAAGACCCCGGGCGACCCCGGTCCCGCCGACGTGTTCCCGCTCCCCGACCTCGCCGCAGCCGAGTCCGCCAAGCCCTCCGCCGAGCCGTCACAAGCCAAGGGTGGCTCCGAGGCGGACGACGAGACCCCGGCCGCCGCTGCCCCCGCCGCAGACGACGAGGGCGGCAACGCGGCCCTCTGGGTCGGCCTCGGCGTCGGAGCGGCAGCCCTCATCGGCGGCACGGTGGCCGTCACGGTCGTCCGGTCGCGCCGCCGTAGTGCGGCCCCTTCAGCCGTACCGCCGTACCAGCAGAGTCAGCCGCCCTACCCGGCCTACGGTCCGCCCCCGGGGGCACCGGAAGGGCAGTTCCCGTACGGCGGCCCTCCTACGCAGGGCCCGCGCGTCTGAGTCCGTCCGTCGCCATCGGTTCCGAAATGCCCTCGTCGAGCTGGAGGACGTCGTCGTCGAGCGTCGCGAGAAGGACGGCCGGATCCAGCTGCACCAGGCCAACAACCACCCCTTGCCACCGGCGCTGCGGGTGGTGCGCTGTGGGGGAGCGTCATCGGGCTGCTGTTCCTCGCCCCCTTCCTCGGCGCCGCCGTGGGCGCGGCGGCCGGTGGGGCCGTCACGGACACCGGGGTCGACGACGACTTCATGTGGGAGCTGGGCTCCCACGTCAAGCCCGGTGCGGCGGTCGTCTCCGTGCTCGTGGCTGCGGGAGATGGTGGAGGAATCCCTCAAGGAGGACAGGGCCCAGCAGGTCCCCGTCGCCTCCTGACCGGCCGCATATGCGGTGAAGGCGGTCGGCCCCTGCGGAAGCGCACGGGCCGGCCGCCTTCCATATGCCGCCCTACCGCTCGGCGGGGTGCGCGGCACGCCACTCAGGTGCGAGCACCGACCAGATCTCGGTGTCCTGTCGTACGCCCCGGTAGAGGTCGTTCTGCCGCTGTACGCCCTCGAGGGTCATCCCGAGCCGCTTGGCCACGTTGATGCTGGGCGTGTTCTTGGGGGACACCAGCCACTCCACCCGGTGCATTCCGCGTTCCCGGATCGCCCAGTCGATGATCACGCGAAGCGCACGGGTGACCAGGCCGCGCCCGGCGGCGTCCGGTTCGAGCCAGCAGCCGGCCTCGCAGTTGCCTGCGGCGACGTCGAAGACGGGCAGGAGGATGCCGCCGACGAGGAGGTCGTCGAGCCAGATGCCGTAGATCCGGCCGGTGTCGGCGGCGGTCTTGTCGGCGTGCTTCCGGAGCCAGTTCCGCGCGGAGTCGAGGTCGGGCACGACGTCGGGGAGCCCCACGTGCCGGCCGATGTACGCGCGGCCGCGGTCCATGTGGGCGAGGAATTCCTCGGCCTGCCAGGGCTCCAGCGGTCGCAGCTCTGCCCCGTCACCCAGGGATATCGCGAACATTCCCGGTCCTCCTCAGCGATCGTGCGCGGTCCCCGGATCTTCGCACGCGACCGGTGCCGCGCCCCGTGGTGCACATCCCGGAGTGGAGTCGCTGAAACTGGGCCGTTAGCGTGTGCGTCATCGAGGGTGGAGGCAACGGCTCCGATGGAATCCGATACGCGAGTACGGGGGAATGCATGACGTTCGACGCAGAGTGGGCGGCACTTCGTGCGGAATCGACACAACAGGTCGATATGCGACTCAATGGCGTCCCTCCGGAACCCAGCGGCCCGTCCTCTGCCGACCTTGCGGTCAATCAGGACAACCTGGGCGCCATCGGGCACGAGGCATACGAACTGCGCACCAGGGTCTCGAAGGAGGGCGACCATGCCCGGCCCTCGACCTTTGAAGCGGCCATCGCGCTTACCAACGGGAACTTCGAGAGCGGCTCGGGACTGTTGAAGGTCCACGACCGGTGGAACATGCACCTGAAGACGCTCCTCGACGCGTGCTCGCAGATTTCGAACCATCTCAATTACACGAAATCCGCCCACGCAAAGGACGACGTCCAGATCGGCGGCGACCTGATCTCGGTGTCCAAGCTCAACGAGTATCTGAAGTAATCCGCGGGGGAACAGTTCATGTTGAAGTACGAGGACATCGTCGACGCACCGGTTGCCAAGCTGAAGACGGCCGCCGACGACTGGTCGGAGATGGTCACCAAGCTGGACCGGCTGGCCGAGGACGCCACCAACGGGATGAAGGCCAAGGCGGACAAGGCCGAGTGGGAGGGCGCCAACGCCGGCGTCACCAAGGCGTTCATCGGCAAGACCGCGAAGGAATTCAAGGACGCGGCGGCCGAGGCCAAGGGCGTCAAGCTCATCCTTGAGGACGCCCACACCGCCATCAAGAAGGCCAAGGACGACCTGGTGGCAGTCCGGGACGTCGACGGTCCCGCGGCAGGCATCCGTGTCGACGCCAAGGGCAAGGTCACGGCCCGCCATCCGCTGGAGAAGGACAACACGGCGCGGCACGACCCGGACTACAGCGAACTCCTGCGCAAGCAGCGTGAGTCCCTCGAAGCCTGGCAGAAGAAGATCGACCTGATCGTCGACAACTGCAACGACACGGACGTCGCTTTCAAGAACGCCCTGGAAGCCAACGTCACCGAGGGCCAGGACTTCAACGCTCCGAAGTACCAGAACCTGGACCAGGAGGAAGCCGCCCGCGCTGCGGCCCTCGCTGCCAAGGGCCGCGACATCACGCACACCGAGCTCCAGGCGCTCAACGAGCTGCTCCACGACAACAGCAAGGCTCCCGAGTTCTCGAAGAACTTCTACGAGAAGCTCGGACCGGAGAAGTCCCTCGCGTTCTTCGGCCAGCTCGCGACGGACACGCACGACTACGGCAAGGTCGACAAGGAACGTCTCAAGGACGTCCAGGAGCTGCAGCGGAATCTCGGCCTGAACCTGGCCACCGCCTCGCACGACAAGGCCTTCTCGGCCGAGTGGGGACCGGAGCTGCGCAAGCTCGGCACCGAGCAGATCCCGCTCTCCAAGTACGACAACTCCGGTGGCGCGTACGGGTATCAGCTGCTCGGCGGCATCATGCGGTACGGGAACTACGACGCGAAGTTCCTCAACCCGATTGCCGAACATGTGGCACAGCTGCACCAGAAAGACCCGTTCATGTTTGCCAACAACAAGCAGATCAACGGCTTCCTGGAGCACCCGTTCAACCCGTCGGGGAAGAACGGAGCCGGCTACGACCCGACCACGGCCATGCTGGAGGCGCTCGGGAACAGCCCGGATGCCGCAAAGCACTTCTTCGCCGACGATCCGACCGCGTACAACGAGGACGGGACGGTCAACGCGGGAGCTTCGGTAGACCTTGGCAAGGACAAGGACGGCAAGAAGATCGAGACCTACCTCGACTTCTTCGGTAACGAGAAGTGGGAGTCGTTCCCCGACAGCAACTCCACCGACCCGGACAAGCTGGCGCCGACCCTTCAGTACATGCCGGACGCACTGGGGCACGCCCTGGAGTCGGCGACCCTCGGCTATCCGGCCGGCCACCCGGACGCGGGCGTGGTGCGGGACGCCGACAACGCGGCGGTCATGCAGTTGGTCATGGAGAAGTACGGTGCGGACGCGGGGCTGCTCAAGCAGCAGGAAGGGATGGCGGACAGCCTCGGCACCATGGGGGCCGGATACATCGACGACATCAACTGGGCGCTGGACAAGGGAAATACGGACAGCGTCTTCGCCCCCGGCAAGAATCCGGACGGACACATCGACTTCGCGGACGACGAAGAGGGCCGGAGCGTCACGCGGGGTTTCCTCAGCGCTCTCGGCCAGCACCCGGACGCCTACGCCACCCTCTCCACGGCGGAGCAGGTCTACACCCGGAGCGTGCTCGAAGCGCAGGTGGGCCCCGACGGGAAGGTCGACACGGGTTCTGCCCGGGCGGCCGTCCATGTGGGTGCCGAGGTACAAGGCATGCTCGACCAGTCCCGGGCCGACCAGGTCCAGGCAGAGAACATGAAGACCCACGAGGACTACGAGAAGGCCGTGGCCAAGCGTGCCGGCTGGGTGGAATTTGGCGCGGTGGCGGGGGTCGCGGCTGGTGTCGCATTCCTGCCGGCGACGGCCGCGGTGGGTACTGCGGCCGTGCTCATTCCCTTGGTCACCGACACGGCCAGCGGTGCTGCGGAGCAGGTCATCGGCCAGGTCGTCGGAGATATCTCGGACAACTCGGTGGACAAGAGCAAGGAAAAGGCCGAAGAGCTCACCGAGCAGGAATGGAACAGGATCTATCGTTCCGGCGAGTCCATGGCCGAGGCTCCGATGGATGAGTTCCTTGCGCGGCACACGACCAAGGAGGACACCGCATTCCGTCAGGACATGAAGGAGTCGATGAGGTCCGGTTACTCGACCGGAAATGACCGCGAGAACCAGCAGGGCAGGGCACCGGAAACCGGCTGAGGTAGGAAGAACGAGGCATAGACGGATGAAAATCAGGGGATCGGTGCGGGCAGTGCGGGTGCTTGCTGCTGCCGGGCTGGTGCTGGCCATGGGTGCCGGGGGTGTGGCATGCGGTTCGGACGAGAAGGCGGAGGAGGACCCGTTCGTCGGTGCCGCCGAGGTCTGTGACGGACTGTTCGCTGGTCCGCTGGCGAAGAAGGTCGAGTCCGTAACCGGGCGCACGGTGTTCTTCAGGTCGGGGACCAAGGATCTCGACAACGTCGTCGAGGCACTGAAAGAGGGTCACGCGTCGGGACGCAATTGGGCCGGCGGGGCGAAACTATGCAAATTGCGCCCGAAGGGGGCTCGAGTGGGGGACGGTGGAGGGCTCACGTTCTCCATGTACGCACGGCAGGACGTGACGGACCCGCGTATGGCGGACGGCTCGGAGCTCTACACCATGGGGAAGAGGTCCGAGGTGAGGCGCCAGGGTGCGTCTATCTACCTTGAGTGCGTGAGTCCGCAACTGAAGGGGTCGAGCGGGAATCCCCTGCGGATCTTCGGAAGCTTCGGACGGGGTGAAAGCGATGCGCCGGACAGCCGTGAATCGCGTGAAGCGAATCTCGAAATCCTCCACGCCGCCGCGCTCGCCGTGGTGAAAGAACTCGACTGCGAGAACAACGCAGGTCTGCCCGAGAAGCCCGTGCTGGAACCCCGCACGTGAGAGGCCGGCGTGCTCGGGGTTGCAGCGACAACCCTGAGCACACCGGTCGTCGCCGCCCCAATCGTCGGACCCACTAAAGTGATCTCCGAAGCTTCGAGGGGGAGATTGCTGTGCTGCCGAGCGATCGGGGGGCGCGGGGGCGGGCACTCGCCCCCGTGCGAACGGGCCTGTTCCGGGCGGTACTTCCGGTGGTCCTGGCGTTGCTCGCGCTCGGAGTGGGCACGGCGCCCGCGCACGCGGACACGGTGCTCTCCGACCAGTGGCACCTCACCCGGATGCAGGCGCAGGAGATGTGGCGGACCAGCACCGGGGCCGGTGTCACGGTCGCGCTCATCGACACGCGGGTGCGCGAGGTCCCCGAGCTGTCCGGCCGACTGCTGCCGGGCAAGGACTTCCGTGAGGGAGCCGCCGGTGAGCGCAACGACTTCGGCACCACCGCAGCCTCCGTGATCGCCGGTACCGGCAAGGGGCCCGGCGGCCAGGAGAGCGCGTTCGGGCTCGCCCCCGGGGCGAAGGTGCTCCCGCTGGAGATCTCCTCCGGCCAGGGCACCGGCAACGCCGCCGCGCAGGACGACGCGGTCAACGCCGGACTGGCCCCGGCCCTCCGATACGCGGCCGACTCCGACGCGAAGATCATCAGCGTGTCGCTCTCAGCGTCCAGCGACACCGATGAGGTGCGCGCAGCCGTGGACTACGCCCGCAGCAAGGGGAAGCTGATCTTCGCGGCCGTCGGTGAGTCCCTGATCGACGCGCCGCTGGTGCGCTACCCGGCCGCGACGCCCGGGGTCGTCGGCGTCAGCGCCGTCGGCAAGGACTTGAACGGCCTCAAGAAGGCGGGTGCCGGGCTCGCGGTGGATCTCAGCGCTCCCGGCGAGGACATCATCAGCGCCTGCGCGGGCGGGACCGGACTGTGCCGGAGCAAGGGCACCGCGGTGGCCACCGCGCTGGCCTCCGCGTCCGCCGCGCTGATCTGGGCCGAGCACCCCGCGTGGACGGCCAACCAGGTCCTGCGCGTCATGGTCGGCACGGCGGGCGGCCCGACCAGCGGGGCCGTGCGCAACGACTACATCGGGTACGGGATCGTGCGGCCCCGCATCGCGCTCAAGACACCGGGCGACCCGGGGGCGGCCGACCGGGACCCCATCTCCGACTACCGCACCGCGTCCCCCACCCCCAGGCCGTCGGCCTCCGTATCGGCCTCCGCGTCCGCGTCGCAGGAACCCTCCGGCGGGGCGGGCTCCGGTCCGGCGCAGGGCGCACCCGCGGTCGCCGCGTCGGACAGCGGGCGCAGCGGTGCCTTCTGGCTCGCGCTCGCCGTGTGCGCCGCCGGGCTGCTCTGCGTGGGCGTCGCGGTGCCGCCTCTGCTGGCCGACCGGTGGCGTGCCCGCCCGGCCGGCCTCAGTCGTCCTTGAGCCGCCACGCGGCCGTTCCGCCGCCCACGGCGAGCACGCCCCCGCCGGTGGCGAGCGCGGTGAGGAACCTGCGCCGGGTCTGATCCATCGGGGCGGCGGTGGGGCCTGCCGGAATCAAGCGGGCCGCCTCGGTCTCGTACCGGCCGATCAGCGGAGCCAGGCCGCCCTGCCGCCAGACCTTCTCCGCACGCCGCGGGGGCGCGAACGCGAGAGCGATCTGTTCCGGGCCGGGCCGCGCGCCCGGCTCCTTGGCGAGGCAGGGGGCGATGAGGGCCCGCAACGGCTCGGGGACGTACGACAACTGCGGCTGCCCGTGCACGACTTCGTACTGCACGGCGGCGACATGGGCGCCCGTGAAGGCGCGTTGCCCGCCCGCCGCGTACACCAGCACGGCGCCCAGCGAGAAGACGTCGGCGGCCGGGCCCACCCGGTGCCCGAGCACCTGCTCGGGCGCGCCGTAGCCGGGTGTGACGGGGATCTGGCCGGTCGTCGTGAGGGTGAGCCCGTGTTCCGGGCGGGCGATACCGAAGTCGATGATGCGCGGCCCGTCCGACGTCAGCACGATGTTCGCCGGCTTGAGGTCGCGGTGCACGATCCCGGCGCCGTGGATCTCGTGCAGGGCGCGGGCCAGGGCCGAGGCCAGGACGTGCACCGTCGGAGCGTCGAGCGGGCCGTGGGCCGCGATGGCCTGCTCCAGGTCGGGGCCGGCCAGGAACTCGGCCGCGATCCACGGCCGCCCGCCCTCGACCTGCGCGTCCAGCACCCGGGCCACGCCCTTGCCGGTGACGGACCGCGCGGTCTGCGCCTCGCGGACGAAGCGCTGCACCAGCTGCTGGTCGTGGGAGAGTTCGGGCCGCAGCGACTTCACCGCGGCCCGGTGGCCGTGGCCGTCCTGCCCGAAGTAGACCTTGCCCATCCCGCCCTCGCCGAGCACACCGAGCAGACGGTACGGGCCGAGCCGGAGCGGGTCTCCTGGGCCGAGCGGTTTCATGGCGGGTCCTTCTCGGAGGAGTGAGGGAAGTGAGGGGGAGGGGCCGGTCAGCCGTCGAGGCGCAGGGCCTCCACCTTGCGGTCGCCGCCGTTGCCGACGAGCGTGTCCTTGCCGGGTGCGAGCGCGAAGTTGACGATCGGCGTCCGCAGCGAGCGTACGTACGTGTGGCTGCTCAGCTCGATCGCCCCCAGCCCCTGCTCGTCCCCGTAGTAGAGGTGCTTGCCGACGACGACGGGCGGCGCCCCCGCGGTGGTGCCGCTGCCCTCGGGAACCGGGACCTCCCAGAGGAGTTCGCCGCGTTTCGGGTCCAGGGCGACGATGCCCCGCTCACCCTCGGCCGCGTACACCACGCCGTTCCGTACGACCGGCGGCCCGTAGTGGTCACTGCTGTCCGTCGTGTCGCCGAGACCGCGGTCGCGGCCGAACTCCCAGACCACCGCGCCGTTGGACAGCCCGATCGACTGGAGCACGGTCGTCCCGATGTAGAGGTGCGTACCGTCGTCGGCGAGCTGGGCGCCGCTGCTCGCCAGGGTGGAGCTGTTGTCGGCCGCCGCCTCCAGGGACCTGCGCCACAGCTCCTTGCCCGAGCCGGTGTCGTGCGTGCTGAGCGCGAGGTCGAACAAGGTCTGCGCGACGACGATCCGGTTGCCGATGACCTTGCCGATCGCCCCGCCGTAGCCGCTGCCCTTCTCCGACTCCTGGATGGGGACGCGCCAGCGGAGCTTTCCTGTGCGCGCGTTCACCGCGTACAGATGCCAGTCGAACGTCTCCGCGCTGTTGTCCCCGGCCGTCAGGTACACGGTGTCGGCGGTGGCGCAGAGGAGTTCGCCGCTCGCGCCCTCCGGAAGGTTCAGGGCCTTCCACGTGGTCACCGTACGGTCCTGCCTGCCGGTGGCCAGGTCGATCGTGACGACCGAGAACGGCTTCGTCGGCTCGCCGACGGTCCAGTAGAGCTGGGAGCCGTCCGTGATGGCCCGGCCCTCGAACAACGTCGGGAAGAACATCCAGAGTTCTCTGCCGTCCACCGGGTCGATGCCGCGCAGCTGGCCGCCCGTCGTCACGACGATCGTCTTGCCCACGAAGAGCGGCGGCATCGCCTCGTCGGCCTTCCCCTCGCCGGTGGTCCACAGCACGTCCCAGGGCCCCGCCGTGTCCCGGGCCGCCGGTGAGGCGGACGGGCCCGCCCCGGATGCGGACGGCCCCGGCGAGCCCTTCGCCGCGCCCTTCGCGTCCGACCGGCCGGGCCGCAGCCACAGTCCGGCGCCCGCGACCGCCCCGGCCGCCGCCACCCCGCCGATGCTCAGGAGCCCGCGGCGGGACAGCCCCGCGCGCCGGGATGCCGGTGCGGCGGTGGCGGCGACGGGCGGCTCGACAGGCGCCGGGAGCCGCTCGGGGCGGAACTGCCAGACCTCGGCCGCGCGGCGGGCGATCTCCGAGAGGAGCGGGTGGGGGAGGTGGTCGGCGAACTCGCCGTGCCCGTCGTGGAGCGCGGCGGCCAGCTCCCCGGTGGCCGGGCGCAGCGCAGGGTCCTTCGCCAGGCACCGGGCGAGCACCGGGGCCAGCGCCTCCGGAACGCCGGTCAGGTCCGGGTCGGCGTACCGGACGCGGTAGAGCAGATCGGCGGGCTGCCCGCTGCCGAACGGGCCGTGGCCGGTGGCGGCGAAGATGAGGACACCGGCGAGCGCGAACACGTCACCGGCCGGGGTGTGCTCCTGTCCGGTGGCCTGTTCCGGGGACATGAACGCGGGGGTTCCGGCGGCCGCGCCCACGCGTGTGAGGCGGTCGTCGCCGAGGGCGCGGGCGATGCCGAAGTCGATGACCTTCGGTCCGTACGCGGTGATCATGACGTTGGACGGCTTCAGGTCGCGGTGTACCACGTCGGAGCGGTGCAGCTGCCCGAGCGCGCCGCACAGGGCCGCGCCCACGGCCCGTACGGCGGCCTCGGGAAGGGGGCCGCTCACGGCGACCGCGTCGTCCAGGGGCGGGCCCAGGACGTACTCCGTAGCCATCCAGGGCACATCCGCGAGCGGATCGGCGTCGACGACCTGGGCGCCGTGCCGGCCGCCGATCACCCGGGCCGCGTCGGCCTCCAGCCGGAACCGGGTGCGGAACGCGGCGTCGGCCGCGATGTGCGCGTGCACCGTCTTGAGGGCGACGGTCGCGCCGCCGGGCGTGCGGGCCAGGTAGACCGTGCCCATGCCGCCGCTGCCGAGCCGGGCGGCCAGCCGGTACGTGCCGATGTGCGAAGGGTCGTCGTGGAGCAGGGGTTTGATCATCGGTCAGGCTCCGAGGGGCGGTCGTACGTCGGCTGCGAGGATCTCCGCGGACTGCCGGGCGATCGCCGCGACCACCCGGCCGGGCAGCCGCAGCGCGCCTGCCCCGGGTCCCGTCTCCAGGACGGTGGCGAACGGGGCGGCGGTCAGCGGCGGTGCGAGTGCCTCGAGAACATCGGTCGCCCGGGGGCGGGCCGCGGGGTCGCGGGAGAGACAGGCGGACACGAGCGAGCGCAGCAGGAGAGGGAGTTCGTCCCGGTCGGGGACGGTGTGGCCGGTGGCCGCGTACGCGAGGACAGCGCCCAGGGCGTGGATGTCACCCGGCGGCCGGGGGCGCCCGCCCGCGGCCTGCTCGGGCGGGAGACTGCCCGGGTCGAGGCCGGGGAGTCCCGACCGGGCCGTGCCGTCCTCGGCGATGGTGCGCGCCGCGCCGAAGCAAGTGAGCCGCGGGCCGTCCCCGGCCAGCAGCACGGCGGCGGGCGATACCCCGGCGTGGGTCACTCCGGCCGCATGGGCGGTGGCCAGCGCCTCGGCGAGGCAGCGGCCCAGGACGCGCAGCGTCTCCTCGGGCAGCGGCCCTCCGTTGACAGCCAGGGCCGTCGGGAGGGGGAGTGCGGGGACGTACGGGCGCGCGCACCACACGGTCGCGCCGGGCTCCGCGTGCTCGGTGACGGGGGCGGCCCACGGGCCGAGCAGGAACCGGGCGGCCTGCGCCTCGGTGAGAAACCTGCCCGGATCGGTGCCGTGGAGCGGCACGCTCACCAGCGCGGTCCGGTCGCCGTCCGCGGTGCGGGCGATGAAGCGCTGTTCGGAGACGGCGGCGGCGCCGGGGCCCGTCGGGTCCAGCCGTGCGACGACCAGGTAGGGGCCGATCTGCCGGGACGGAGCGAGGTGCGGCAGCTGCATGGAACGGAAATCCCCCTGGACGTCATCGGAACAGGGGCAGCCTACTCAGTGATCAAGTCCGAAGGCTTCGCGGCCGGGTGCCGAGCGCCGGTCGCCTCCGTCCCGCAACGCCACCGCCCGCCCCTCGGTGTGAGGGGCGGGCGGTGGCGTATGGAGACCGTGACCGGATTCGAACCGGTGTAACTCGAGTTGCAGTCGAGCCCCTGAGCCTCTCGGGCACACGGTCAGGTGTGTTTTCTTCCTTGCCCTGACGACGTTAGGGCGGTCGTTCAGGGCGTACAAGGGGCCCGGCGGGCGCGCCATACGACTGCCATACGCCGTTCATGACCGGGGCGTGGCCGGGGCGTGGCCGGGGCCGCGGACCTACGACCAACGGACGAGGACGGACCCGTATATCGACAGGGTTCAAACGGATCTTTGCCCCTTACTCTTGGCTCATGACCGCCCTCGAACCGCGCGACGCCGACGTCTCGCCCCGCATCGAAACCCCCGTCGTCGCCGAGAGCGAGAGCGAAGAGAAAAGCGAGGGCGTACTCGGGCGGACTCACCGGGCGCTCAGCATCGGCATCGTCTCCGTCGTGCTCCTCATCGCCTTCGAGGCCACCGCCGTCGGGACCGCGATGCCGGTCGCGGCGCGCGAACTGCACGGCATCCCGCTGTACGCGTTCGCGTTCTCCGCGTACTTCACCACCAGCCTCTTCGCCATGGTGCTCTCGGGCCAGTGGGCCGACCGGCGCGGACCGTTGGGGCCGCTCGCCGCCGGGATCAGTTCCTTCGCGGCCGGGCTCCTGCTCTCAGGGACCGCGGGAAGCATGTGGATGTTCATCGCCGGGCGGGCCGTCCAGGGGCTCGGCGGCGGGCTGGTGATCGTGGCGTTGTACGTGGTGATCGGCCGCGCCTACCCGGAGCGGATCAGGCCGGCGATCATGGCCGCCTTCGCCGCGAGCTGGGTGATCCCCTCCGTCGTCGGCCCGCTCGCCTCGGGCACCGTGACCGAGCACCTCGGGTGGCGGTGGGTCTTCGTCGGCATCCCCGTGCTCATCGTCTTCCCGCTGGCCCTCGCCCTGCCCGCGATCCGGCGGATGGCGGCCGGGCCCGCCGACGGCTCGACGGGCGCGGAGCCGTTCGACCGGCGGCGCATCCGGCTCGCGCTGGGCATCTCGGTGGGTGCGGGTCTGCTCCAGTACGCGGGCCAGGAGCTGAACTGGTACGCCCTTCTCCCCGCTGCCGTCGGGGTCGCGCTGCTGGTACCCGCCGTACGCGGGCTGCTGCCGCCCGGCACCGTACGGGCGGCGCGCGGGCTGCCCGCGGTGGTGCTGCTGCGCGGGGTCGCGGCCGGTTCCTTCATCGCCGCCGAGTCCTTCGTACCGCTGATGCTCGTCACCCAGCGTGGCCTGACCCCGACGATGGCCGGTCTGTCGCTGGCCGTCGGCGGTGCGACGTGGGCGCTGGGCTCGTACGTACAGTCGCGCCCGCGCCTGGAGAAGCACCGCGAGCCGCTCATGGTGTCCGGCATGGTGCTCGTCGCGGTGTCGATCGCGGCGGCGCCCACCGTACTGATCCAGGGCGTGCCGGTCTGGATCGTCGCGGTGGCCTGGGCCTTCGGGTGCTTCGGCATGGGCATGGTGATCGCATCGACGAGCGTGCTGCTGCTGAAGCTGTCGGCACCGGAGGAGGCTGGAGCCAACTCGGCGGCCCTCCAGATCTCCGACGGTCTCTCGAACGTGCTGCTGCTCGCGGGCGGCGGGGCGGCGTTCGCCGCGCTCGGCGGCGGAGCGCTGGGGGCGGCGGCACACGGGGCGGGGGCCGGTGGCGCGGGCTCGCATCCCGGCGCGTTCGTGGCGGTCTTCCTGCCGATGGCGGGGGTGGCGCTGGCGGGGGCGTGGGTGGCGGCGCGGGTGCGGAGCGCAAAGTAGTACCGAAGTGACCCCACTGGTGGTACCGTTTCGGTATGGCAATGAATCTGCGTATGCGTGAGGACCAGCAAGAGGCGCTGAAGCTCCGGGCCGAAGAGGAGGGCCGGAGCATGCACGCCATAGTGCTTCAGGCGATCGACCGGTATCTGGAGGTCGAAGCGGATCGGGAGTCGGTAAAGCGGCTCGGAGCCAAGTACGCAGTGGGTCACGCCGACCTGCTGCGGCGGCTGGGGGAGTAAGTGAAGTATCTGACAGTCCAGGAAGTCCTGGACCTTGCGGAGCTGGCCTGTGAGGGGCAGCAGGTCGCGGTGCGCGACCTGGGCCTGCTCAGCTCGGCGGTGCACCGTCCCCAGTCGGCCATGTTCGGCGTCGAGGCTTACACGGATCTGTTCCAGAAGGCTGCGGCGCTGTTGCAGTCGCTTGCGGTGAACCATCCTCTTGTGGACGGCAACAAGCGCATGGCCTGGATGTCCACAGTCGTGTTTCTCGACTTCAACGGGACCGAAATGCTCGACGTCGACCAGGACGAGGCGTACAAGCTTGTCATCGAGGTGGCGATGGGCAGTCTCGAAGACGTGGACCGGATCGCCGACCGCTTGCGGGCACTGCACGACGACATGTGACCCCGGTCTCGCGGAGTGCCGCGCCGGTGTCGTTCATACGTGGACCCGGCCGGGCCACCGGTAAGGTGGCCCGGTTGTCGTATCTCGTACGAGGTCGTGCGAGCCCCGCGGACAGCGCCACACGTACCCGAGAGACCCGAACCGGAGACCGTGACTACTACCGCCTCCCACCACCTCTCACCCGCCTTTCCCGGCCGCGCCCCCTGGGGTACGGCCGGGAAGCTGCGAGCCTGGCAGCAGGGCGCCATGGAGAGGTACATCCAGGAGCAGCCGCGCGACTTCCTCGCGGTCGCGACGCCCGGCGCAGGGAAGACCACCTTCGCGCTGACCCTCGCCTCGTGGCTGCTGCACCACCACGTCGTGCAGCAGATCACCGTCGTCGCGCCGACCGAGCACCTCAAGAAGCAGTGGGCCGAGGCCGCGGCCCGGATAGGGATCAAGCTCGACCCCGAGTACAGCGCGGGCCCCGTGAGCAAGGAGTACCACGGGGTCGCCGTCACGTACGCGGGTGTCGGCGTCCGGCCGATGCTGCACCGCAACCGCTGCGAACAGCGCAAGACCCTCGTGATCCTCGACGAGATCCACCACGCCGGTGACTCGAAGTCCTGGGGCGAGGCGTGCCAGGAGGCGTTCGACCCGGCGACCCGGCGGCTCGCGCTCACCGGGACGCCCTTCCGGTCCGACACCAACCCGATCCCCTTCGTGGCGTACGAGGAGGGGAACGACGGAATCCGGCGCTCCTCGGCCGACTACACGTACGGCTACGGCAACGCCCTCGCCGACGGTGTCGTGCGCCCGGTCATCTTCCTCAGCTACAGCGGCAACATGCGCTGGCGCACGAAGGCCGGTGACGAGATCGCCGCGCGGCTCGGCGAGCCGATGACCAGGGACGCCATCGGGCAGGCGTGGCGCACCGCGCTCTCGCCCACCGGGGACTGGATTCCCAACGTGCTCTCCGCCGCCGACAAGCGTCTGACCGAGGTGCGCAAGGGCATCCCCGACGCCGGCGGGCTCGTCATCGCCACCGACCAGGAGTCGGCCCGCGAGTACGCCAAGATCCTGAAGAAGGTGACCGGTCAGAAGGCGACCGTCGTCCTCTCCGACGAGAAGGCCGCCTCGAAGAAGATCGACCAGTTCGCCGCGGACGAATCGCGGTGGATGGTCGCGGTCCGGATGGTGTCGGAGGGCGTCGACGTGCCGCGCCTCGCCGTCGGTGTGTACGCCACCACCATCTCGACGCCCCTCTTCTTCGCGCAGGCCGTCGGGCGCTTCGTGCGGTCGCGGCGCCGGGGCGAGACCGCCTCCGTCTTCGTACCGACCATTCCGATGCTCCTCGACTTCGCCAACGAGATGGAGATCGAGCGGGACCACGTCCTCGACAAGCCCAAGAAGGGCAGTGACGAGGAGAACCCGTTCGCCGAGGAGGACAAACTCCTCTCCGACGCGGAGAAGCTGGAGGACGAGGAGACCGAGGAGCAGCTGCCCTTCGAGGCACTGGAGTCCGACGCGGTCTTCGACCGGGTGCTGTACGACGGTGCCGAATTCGGCATGCAGGCGCACCCGGGCAGCGAGGAGGAGCAGGACTACCTCGGCATCCCGGGGCTGCTCGAACCCGACCAGGTGCAGCTGCTGCTCCAGAAGCGGCAGACCCGGCAGATCGCGCACAGCCGCCAGAAGCCGGCCGAGGAGGCCGACCTGCTGGAGAAGCCCGCCGAGGCGCGGCCGGTCGTCACGCACAAGCAGCTGCTCGGGCTGCGGAAGTCGCTCAACACGATGGTGTCGGCGTACACGCACCAGAGCGGCAAGCCGCACGGGGTGATCCATACCGAGCTGCGCCGGGTGTGCGGCGGTCCGCCGAGCGCCGAGGCGACGGCCGGACAGATCCAGGACCGGATCAAGAAGGTCCAGGAGTGGGCCACCCGTATGACGTGAGCGGGGAGCCGCGCGCTCTTCACACACCACCGCCGGCCCGGGCAGGAGCACCACTCCTTGCCCGGGCCGGCGTTTTCCGTTGCCTTCATGGAAAAATTTTGGCCGATTGTTTACGGCCTGTTAACGCTGGTTCACATGTGGTGCACATGCCGTATACGGAGCGTGGCGGACGAGTCGCCCGACCAGGACGCGCGTAGATGTCCGGGTTCCGGACGGTGTCCCGCTGACCGGCGCTTATGCCCGGCGGCCGTTCGGGAGTTTCCGCAGGCGCCCGGATTCTGGACGAGGTCTTCCGCTGAGCGGACTGGCTCGCTACTGTCCCGGCCATATGAACGCCCCGTGGCAACGCCGCCGCGGAGCGCAGCCGGTGCCATGGCCAGCCGGCGGCCTCTCCGTGCGTCGCCGCTGGGACCGGTGTCGCTCCATCCGTGAGAGAGCCGCCGCCACTCACCAAGAGGAGAGGGCGTCGTGACCGCGGAGACTTCCCAGACGCTCGACCGAGGACTGCGCGTCCTCAAGCTGCTCGCCGACACCGACCACGGCCTGACCGTCACCGAGTTGTCCAACAAACTCGGCGTCAATCGCACCGTGGTCTACCGTCTGCTCGCCACACTGGAACAACACGCCCTGGTACGCCGCGATCTGGGCGGCCGCGCCAGGGTGGGCCTGGGCGTGCTCCGCCTGGGCCGCCAGGTGCACCCGCTCGTCCGGGAGGCCGCGCTGCCCGCGCTGCGTTCGCTGGCCGAGGACATAGGCGCCACCGCCCACCTCACCCTGGTCGACGGCACCGACGCCCTCGCCGTCGCGGTCGTCGAACCGACCTGGACCGACTACCACGTCGCCTACCGTGCCGGCTTCCGGCACGCGCTCGACCGGGGCGCGGCGGGCCGGGCGATTCTCACCGCCCGGCAGCAGCCCGCACCGGACCACCCCGGTTACACCCTCACGCACGGCGAACTCGAAGCCGGGGCGAGCGGCGCCGCCGCACCCCTCGTCGGGGTCTCGGGCGTGGAGGGCAGCGTCGGCGTGGTGATGCTCGCGGACGCCGTACCGGAGCGGGTGGGGCCGCGTGTGCTGGACGCCGCCCGGGAGGTGGCGGACGCGCTGCGGTGACGGGGTCCCACCGGGCGGGCTTGATTTCAAGCCCGTCGAGGGGGTCCCCCATGCCCTTGAGGCAATGGGGGAGATCGAGGACATAGGGCTCCAGATAGATTGGGCGGGTGCTCTCTCGCCTCTCGCGCCCCCGCGCGCTCGCCCTCTGTGCGCTGCCCGTCCTCGCGGTATTCGGTACGGCCGCCTTCGCGCCCCTGCCGTTCACCCTGGCGCAGCCGGGGCTGACCGCGGACGTCCTCGGGGACGATCAGGGGAAACCGGTGATCACCATCAAGGGGACGCCCACCCGGACCACCGACGGCCAGCTCCGGATGACGACGATCGTCGCGACCGGGCCGACCGCCGACGTCGGGATCGGTGACGTGATCGACAGCTGGTTCAGGACGGACCGGGCGGTCATGCCCCGGGACGCCGTCTATCCGACCGGTGGCTCCGAGAAGGAGATCGAGCAGCACAATCTCGAAGACATGGTGGAGTCGCAGAACGTTGCCGTCGACGCGGCCCTGAAGTACCTCGACAAGGCCCCCGGCTCCGTCGACGTCAGCCTGAACCTCGCCGATGTGGGCGGGCCCAGCGCCGGACTCTTCTTCTCGCTCGGCATCATCGACAAGCTGGACGGTGACGGCTCCGGCGGCGATCTCACCGGCGGCCGTAACGTCGCAGGCACCGGCACCATCAGCGCCGACGGCAAGGTCGGCGCCGTCGGCGGGGTGTCCCTGAAGACTCAGGCCGCCCGCCGTGACGGGGCGACGGTCTTCCTCGTGCCGAAGGCCGAGTGCAGGCAAGCCGAGGCGGAGCTGCCGAAGGGCCTCCGGCTGATTCCGGTCACGACGCTGAGCGGCGCGGTGTCCGCTCTGCGGGCACTGGAGCAGGGGGGTAAGGTCCCGGGCTGCTGACGCCCTTCCCGGCGGCGGGTTCCGGCTCCTCCATCGTGCGCCACGCGGGGAAGACCAGCGGGCTCAGTGTGGCGAGGAAGTAGACGCCGCCCATCGCGAGCAGCGCTCCCGTCGGGCCCGTGCTCTCCACCAGCAGGCCGGCCGCCAGACCGCCCACCGGCATGGCGAGTTCACAGCCCGCGGTGAGCGCCCCGGACACCCGGCTGCGCAGCTCCTCCGGGACGCGTTCGTACGTCATCGTGGTCAGGATCGGGTTCAGCATGCCGCCCGCCACCCCGCCCAGCGCCATCGTGACGGCCAGCGGCAGCGTCGTACCGGTGAGCGCGGCGACCGCGAACCGGGGTGCGCCGCACAGGATCACGCACACCGTGAACACCGTCCGCCGCGAGAAGCGGTGCCCCATCGCCCCGTACAGCAACGCTCCCGTCAGGCCGCCCGCCCCGAACAGTGCGGTGAGCAGGCCGAGATCGGTGGCCCCGCCCAGTTCGCCCTCCGCGTGCACGGGCAGCAGGACGGCGTTCCAGCCCTGGTCGGTGCCGTTCATGAACATCACCATGACCACGACGGCGAGCAGCAGCCGGTTTCCCAGCAAGTAGGCGTATCCCTCGTGGAGTTCGGCACGGTACGCGCGCAGCGACACCGGTTCCGCGGCCTTGCGGGGCTCGGCCGCCCGGACCCCTCGTACCCCTGCTGCGACCAGCAGCGCGGACACGACGAACGTCGCCGCGTCCAGCAGGAGTACGGTCTCGGCGCCGACGAGGGAGATCAGCACACCGGCCAGCGCCGCACCGACCATCCGGGCGCCGCGCGACACGGCGTCGAAGAGGCTGGCGGCGCGGGCGAGCGTGGTGCCCGCATGCTCGGCGAGGTCGGGGACGAGGACGTACCGTGCCGTGTTGCCGGGCGTGTGGACCAGGCCGTTGAGCGCCATCAGCGCACACAGCATCCAGAATTCGAGCGCCTCCGCGTAGTGGAGCAGCGGGATCGCGGCGATGGCCGTACCGCAGACCGCGTCGGAGGCGACGGAGACCCGGCGGCGGCCGATCCGGTCGATGACGGGGCCGCCGATCAGCGCGGCGACGACGATCGGCAGGGTCGCGCAGAAGGCGACGACGCCGGCCCGGCCCGCGCTGCCCGTGGTCTCCAGGACGAACCACGGGACGCCGATGAGAGTGAGCGAAGTACCTGCGGTGGATATGGAGTTGGCCGCGAGTACGGCGGTCAGTGGTGTGCGGTGGCCCATGGTGTTCCCCCCCCGGTCCTGGTTTATGCCGTGCGAGGTGTGCGCACCGCTGCGGGAGCGGGGCGGCTCTGGGCGAGTCGCAGACCCAACTCGACGAGTGCCCAGCCGAGCCGGGTGCGCAGATCCTTGGACGGAGCCCGTAACTGGGCTGCTTCGGCCTGCAGTTCAGCGGCGCGGCTGGTGTGGAGAAGGACATGGATGTCGGGGTGCATGACGGTCCTTTCAGTCGGATGTGCGAGGGAAGGCGTGCACATGGAACCGGACATTGGCGGATCCCTCGGTGTCGGGAGCCACCTCCCGCTCCCGGTAGCTGTTGATCAGTTCGTGCACCTTGGCGTCCAGTTCCATGGTGAGTTCCGGGGTGAGCCGAAGCGTCCAGTCGCTGAGGTCGTGGGCGTCGGCCCAGTCCGGCCAGTCGCCCAAGGTGCCGAGGAAGGTGGTGAGTTCCTGCGCGTGGATGGAGGCGACCTCGTGGGTGAAGAGGTTCGCGGCGCCCCGCACCGTCGGGTCGGCGTTGGCATGGAGCTCGGAGTTGAACCGGATGGACTCATGGGCCGCCTGCCACCAGCGCTCGCGGCCCTTGCCGTGCTCGGGGGCGTCCTCGACGAAGCCGTACGCGGCTAGCTGGCGGAGGTGGTAGCTGGTCGCCCCGCTGGACTCGCCCAGGATCGCGGCGAGTTGCGAGGCCGTGGCGGGGCCGCCGGCGCGCAGTCTGCTCAGCAGGCGCATACGCAGGGGGTGGGCCAGCCCCCGCAGGGTGCGGGGGTCGAGCTCGTGGACTCTGTCCTGCGGGATCTCGGGCATGAGCCCACCGTAGAGTTGCAAAGGAATGGTTGCAAGCATTTTTTGCAACGACTTCTTTGCAACTCTCGTTCCGCTGCCTCTCACCCCTCCTCGATGAACCCCTCCTCGACCAGCCAGTCCTTCGCCACCTCGTGCGGGTCCTCCCCGTCCACGTCCACCTTGGCGTTGAGCACCTGCGCCACCTCCGTCGTCAGCTTCTTGCTGAGCGGGTCCAGCAGGTCCGCGATCTCCGGGTACTTCTCGAAGGTCGCCGTGTGGATGACCGGCGCCGCGTTGTAGTTGGGGAAGAAGTGCTTGTCGTCCTCCAGCACGTCCAGGTCCATCGCCTTGATCCGCCCGTCCGTGGTGAACACCTCGCCCAGCAGGCAGGAGCTGGACTTGGGCACCTGGACTGCGGCAGCCACGTCACCCCGTTGCCCCGGTCCTCGTCGCGGACCGCTTCCCACTGCTTCGTCGGTTCGACGATCGGCTTCGCACGGCCGAGGTAGGTGATCCAGGCCGTGCCCGTGTACTCGTACATCGCATCGGCGTCACCCTGGATGATCGCCTCGCGCGCACTGATCGAGCCCGGCAGATTCGTCCGGTCCAGGACCTCCGCGCCGGCCGCCTTGAAGATCAGGCCGATCATCTGGCCCGGAATGATGTTCTCGGTCAACGACCCGGGACTGAAGTCCCGGGCTTGCTGCTCGTGACCATCATTGGCTGTGATGGATCCGGCTGCGTCCTGCTCTCGCTTTCCCGCGCTATGCGGTGAGGGTGAGTGCTGGGGCCGTTGACTGGGCCCCGCAGACCCACGTCCACCAGCCGCGTTGGGCGATGTTGTGGGACGAGTTGTGGTCTGCGTGATCAACGAATCCGCAGGACCGGCAGGCGAAGACGGCCTGGGTGGGCCGGTTTCCCCATTCGATGTGGTGGCAGTGTGAGCATTCCTGGCTGGTGTACGCCGGATTGACGTACACCACCGGTACCCCGGCACGTTGCGCCTTGTAGGCGATGAACGAGCCGAGCTGGGCAAAGGGCCAGGAGTGGATCATGGCGCTCCCCCAAGCTCTCAACTTCGTTCGAGCAGGGAGGTACCCCCTCGGGCTTCCTGAGCCGTACCCGCTCACGGATGCCGCCCAGGTCTTCCAGGGCGATTCCGTGACCGGTGCGTGCAGCCTCCGCCACGATCCTCTTCGAGATCTTGTGGTTGATGTCCTTGTTGCGACGGGCCTCGCGGCCCGCGTACGTCTTCGCCCGCCGCTTCGCGGACTTGGTGTTCTTCTTCTGCAGCTTGGCCCGCAGTACCCGGTCGTTGACCCGTTTACGGTTGAGACGGCGACCCGAGTGGCGGGTGTCGTCGCTGGTGGCGGCGATGTTCACGATGCCCAGGTCCACCCCGAGGAATGCGACCGGGTGGGCGTTCAGGGTGGCTTCGGGGATCTCGCAGGTCGCGATCAGGAACCATGTCCCGCCCTGCCGCACCAGGTCCGACTCGCCCTGCCGGTGCCGGGCCAGGACCTCCAGCTGCCCGGCCTGCCCGGTGAAGGCAATGTGCTTCAACCGTCCGCTGCTGGTCCAGATCGAGACCGTGCGTGGCTCGTGCTGCCAGGACAGCATCCGGTCGTCGTACGGCAGCGCCGCCTGCGGGCGGAAGGCCACCGGTTTGCCCGAGGCGCGGGCGTGGCGCTTCGAGCCGGCCGGCCGTAACGGCCCGCGCGAAGGTTCGCCTTCAGGGCGGTGTAGGCATCGCAAGTCTTCTTGATCGCATGCTGGGCGGCCTGCGCACCCAGGCCTCACCGGGTCTTGATCTCCTGGTAAGTGTGCTTGCGCAGGGGCAGGCTCCGGTAGGTGTTCGTTTCGAACGCGACCGATGCCGCCCAGGTCGCCGCCTCGTTACAGGCAGTCAGAGTTGCCTCAAGTGCCGCCGCCTGCACGGGCGTCGGCAGCAGCTTGACTCGCACCACCACCTTCATGCCCCGGACACTAGTCCGCCGGTCGTACAAACCAGCTGGATCCGTACACCTTTCGCCCGATCAAGCGACCCGGCAAACACGCGTTCGCCTCACCGTGTCCGGCTCCGCCAGGTGGCGGCACGGGCACTCCGCGCCGAAAGCAGACCGCTGCGACGCACACCACAGGATGCGATTCCTCCCGGGGCTGAAGCCCGGGGTTCCTCGCACGAATCCGCTGAAGTCGATCGATCCGACGCTGGTCGAGGCCTCGCGCGGCATCGGGATGTCCGGGGTGGGGACACTCGTCAAGGTGGAACTGCCGCTCGCCGTCCCGCTGATCCTGGCGGGCGTGCGGACGGCTCCGGTGCTCAATGTGGGCCCGGCGACGCTGGCCACGTTCGGTGGCGGCGGCGGTCTCGGGGACCTGATCACCTCGGGCATCCAGACCCAGCGGATGCCGGGTCCTGGTGCTGGGCTCCGTCCTGACGGTGGTGCTGGCGCTGCTGGTGGGCTGGATGGCCTCGCTGGTCGAGGTGTCGCTGATGCCGCACGGACTGGAGGCACCGTGACGGCTGGGCCGCCGAAGAGCGCTTCACCGATGGTGGACAAGGTGGAACCGGGCTCGGTCGGCGCGGGCGATCCGCTCAAGGGCGCTTCCCTGACGGTCACTTCGAAGAACTTCAGGGTGGTGGACTTCCCACAGCCCGAAGGCCCCACGAAGATGACCGTCTCACCGGCCTTGATGTCCATCGAGACGTCGTCGACCGCGGGGCTGGGGTTGCCCGGATAGGTCTTGGTCAGATTCTCCAGCTGGATGGTGGCGCCGGACGTCGCGGTGCTGCTCGGTTCGGCCTCGGCCGTGGTCTCAGACACGGATACCCCTGGAAATGGTCAGCCGCCCGAGCAGTACGTACGCGGCGTCGAAGAGCAGAGCGAGGATGACGATGCCGAGCGTGCCGGCGAGGACCTGGTTGATCGCGTTGGCACTGCCCAGCGAGGCGATCCCGCGGAAGATCTCGTTGCCCAGGCCGGGACCGGAGGCGTACGCGGCGATGGCGGCGATCCCCATCAGCATCTGCGTGGAGACCCGGATACCGGTCAGGATCGGCGGCCAGGCGAGCGGCAGCTCCACCTTGCACAGCCGGGCGAACCGCGACATCCCGATGCCCTTCGCGGCATCGACGAGGGACGGATCGACGCCGCGCAGCCCGACGATGGAGTTACGGACGACGGGAAGCAGCCCGTACAGGGTGAGCACGATAACGGTGGGTGGCACACCCAGCCCCACCAGCGGGATCAGCAGGCCGATCGCGGCGAGGGAGGGGATGGTGAGGAACGTCGCCGTGGAGGTGATGGCCAGGGATCCGCCCCAGCCGCTCCGGTAACTGACCATGCCGATCAGGATGCCCAGCAACGTGGCGATGACCATGCACTGGAAGACGGCACTGACGTGCTGGAACGCATCGGTGAGCAGCTGCTGATGCCGATTGCCCAGGTACTCCCAGAAGCTCACACGTCACTCCCCGGCTCAGTCGGTGTCCTCCGCCGCCTGCTCGACCAGCGGGATGATGCGGAGCGGGACCGGGTTCTCCATGACGATCGCCGTGGAGGCCCGGACGATGCCATCAAATCCGACAACCAGGTCGATCACTCGCTGGAGATCCGCGTTCGAGCGGGCGACGAGCCGGCACAGCATGTCCCCGTGCCCGGTCGTGGTGTGCAACTCCAGCACTTCGGGAACGCGACCCAAATGGGCCCGGACGTCCGCCCCTTGGCCCTGCTTGATTTCCAGCGTGGCAAAGGCGGTGACGGGGTAGCCGAGCGCCGCCGGGTCGACAGCGGGGCCGAAACCCCGGATTACCCCGTTCGACTGAAGGCGGTCCAGCCGGGCCTGCACGGTCCCGCGCGCCACCCCGAGACGCCGTGACGCTTCGAGCACTCCGATACGGGGCTCCCGGGCCAGCAGCACGATGAGCCGCCCGTCCAGTCGGTCGATCGCCACGGTCCGCCTCCGGAGGGTCGAGTGTGTGATGGTCATCATGTACAGATAGCCGCCGCACGCAGCGTACCCACTGCACAGAGTGCCCAGTCGGATCGCGAACTGTTGCGCACCTTGCGAAGCGGCGGGAACCTTCGGATATGACTGAGACTCTGCACACCACCCCCGACACCGCCCGGCAGGCCGACCCCTTCCCGGTCAAGGGAATGGACGCGGTCGTCTTCGCCGTGGGCAATGCCAAGCAGGCCGCGCACTACTACTCGACGGCGTTCGGCATGAAGCTCGTCGCCTACTCCGGACCGGAGAACGGCAGCCGCGAGACCGCGAGTTACGTCCTGACCAACGGCGCCGCCCGCTTCGTCCTGACCTCGGTCATCAAGGCGTCCACCGAGCACGGCCGCTTCCTGGAGGAGCACGTCGCCGAGCACGGTGACGGCGTCGTCGACCTGGCCATCGAGGTCCCGGACGCGCGCGCCGCATACGCCTACGCGGTGGAGCACGGCGCCCGTGGCATCACCGAGCCGTACGAGGTCAAGGACGAGCACGGCACGGTCGTGCTGGCCGCCATCGCGACGTACGGCAAGACCCGCCACACCCTCGTCGAGCGCACCGGCTACACCGGCCCGTACCTGCCGGGCTTCGCCGCCGCCGACCCGATCGTCGAGCCGCCGGCCAAGCGCACCTTCCAGGCCATCGACCACTGCGTGGGCAACGTCGAGCTCGGCCGGATGAACGAGTGGGTGGCTTTCTACAACAAGGTCATGGGCTTCACGAACATGAAGGAGTTCGTGGGCGACGACATCGCCACCGAATACTCCGCCCTGATGTCGAAGGTCGTCGCCGACGGCACGCTCAAGGTCAAGTTCCCGATCAACGAGCCCGCGATCGCGAAGAAGAAGTCGCAGATCGACGAGTACCTGGAGTTCTACGGCGGCGCGGGCGTCCAGCACATCGCGCTGGCCACCAACGACATCGTCGCGACGGTCCGCTCGATGCGCGCGGCGGGCGTGTCCTTCCTGGACACCCCCGACTCGTACTACGACACGCTCGGCGACTGGGCCGGCGAGACACGCGTCCCGGTCGAGACCCTGCGCGAGCTGAAGATCCTGGTCGACCGCGACGAGGACGGCTACCTGCTCCAGATCTTCACCAAGCCGGTCCAGGACCGCCCGACGGTCTTCTTCGAGATGATCGAGCGCCACGGCTCGATGGGCTTCGGCAAGGGCAACTTCAAGGCCCTGTTCGAGGCGATCGAGCGCGAGCAGGAGAAGCGCGGCAACCTCTGACCCAGCCGACAGCCCTGGCCGTCAGACCTTCCGAACCACCACCGCCCCCGGCCACCTCCCCGGCCGGGGCAGCAGAACGGGCCCCTCACGGGGCCCGTTCTGCGTTCCGAGCGCGTGTGCCGGTCCTCGCCAAGGATCACTGCCCCACGGAGGAGAGGGCCGAGGGAATCGGGGCGGGCTCTGCGGGAGAGGTGGTCGCGGGACTGCTCGGCTCCTGCTTCGCCGACGGCGCGGGGAACGCCTCCTCCGGGCGTGCCGAGGCCGATTTCGTCGGTTCCGGGGCCGGTTCCGGGGTCTCGGTCGGCTGCATGTCCTTCGGGCCGCCGTCCGCCGGTTCGCCGAGGGCGCTCAGGGCGTCCTTTGCCATGGGTGCGGCCAGCGGGGAGAAGGACGGGTTGGTGCGCAGGGCCTCCCCCAGGTGGCGGCGGGCCGCGCCGTACTGGGCCAGCTCCCCTTCGATCACGCCCAGGTGGTACGCGTACGAGGCGTTCCTCACGCCCGTCTCCATGGCCTTGCGGGCGTACTCCAGCGCCTCCTCCGAGTCGCCCGACCGGTGCAGCGCCCAGCCCAGGGCGTCGGCCACCGCGGCGCTGCGGTGCTGGTGGGACCACTCGGTGCGCAGCAGTTCCACCGCCGTGCCCGGGTCGCCGTGGTCCGATTCCAGGCGGGCCAGGACCAGGGTCTCGTTCACCCCGGCGGTCTTCGCCCGCGTCAGCATCCCGCGCAGCTTCGTGTACTGGCTGAGGGCGTCGCCGTCGAAGCCCAACGACTCGTACAGCTCGCCCAGTTCGAGGACGTACTCCGGGCGGGGGCGCTTCGCCACCGCCGTCTGGTAGCCGGCCAGCGCCTCGGCCGTACGGTCCAGGGCCACCAGCGCGCGGGCCCGGCCCGCGTGCGAGGCGTGGTGGCCGCTGTCGGTTTGCAGCGCCGCGTCGTACTGGGGCACGGCCTCCTCCGGCTCACCGCGCTCCCAGGCCAGCTCGCCCAGCCGGTACAGGGCCTCCGCCTTCTCGGCGGGGGTGGTGGCCCGGTCGGCGGCCTCCTGGGCGGTGGCGAGCGCGTCCTCGCGCCAGCCTCTGTCGCGGTACATCTGGGCCGTCCGGGCCAGGGCGGGCACCCCCTTGCGGAGCTCACCGAACTTGTCCGTCGCCTGGCCGGCCGCCTTGTAGTCGCCCAGGCCGTTGTACGCGTCGATCAGGACCGCGTACGTCCGCCATGTCTTCGGCTGCCGCGCCCGTACCGCCTCGCCCCACTTCTTCGCCGTGAGGAAGTCGTGCCGTGCGTTGGCGAGCGCCGCCATGCCCACCCACGCCTCGCCGTTCCCGCGCTCACCGGGCTGCACGGCCAGCGAGCGCTGGAGCGCCTGTTCCGCCCGGGCGTAGTACGCCGCGTCCGCGGAAAGCAGCCCCCGCTCCACGTACGCCGAACCGAGCACCGCCCACGACGGCGCGTCCTTCGGATGCTGCGCCACCCGCTTCTGCCGGTCCCCGATCAGGGCCGTCAGGTCCGAGAGCGCGGCGGGGGAGCCCGCGGTCGTCGCCGCCCGGGCCCGTCCGACCGCGCCGGGATCGCGCGGCCCGGTGCCCCGGTTCTCCGGCACGACCACCACCGCACCCGCCACGAGCACGGCAGCCGCCACCGCCCCGAGCGCGGCTCTGCGCAGGGTCGTACGCAGCGTGGGAGGAGGCGGCACGACGGCCGTCGCACCCTCCGGCGGGAGCGCGGTCCCGCCCGGCGGGGACGCATAGCGGTCGGGCGGCTGACGGGATTCCGGGTCCTGCTGCGGCATGACATCCATACCGATCACTCTGCGTCAGTACGAAGAGCACACCGCTCCTTGTGAACGCTGCCGCAGACGGGTTCACACCATTGGCCCCGGGTGCCAGTCTTGGATCATGGAAGATCTTCTCGAACAGCTGCGCGCCGGTCTGCCCGCCGAGGCACTGATCACCGACCCCGACGCCACCGCCTCGTACGCCCACGACATGGCGAGCTTCTGCGACGCGGGCACGCCCGCCGTCGTCGTGCTCCCGCGCACGGTCGAGCAGGTCCAGCACGTCATGCGCACGGCGACGGCCCTGCGCGTCCCGGTCGTCCCGCAGGGCGCGCGCACCGGCCTGTCGGGGGCGGCCAACGCCTCCGAGGACTGCATCGTGCTGTCCCTCGTGAAGATGGACCGGATCCTGGAGATCAGCCCGGTCGACCGGATCGCCGTCGTCGAGCCGGGCGTCATCAACGCTGTGCTGTCGCGCGCCGTGAACGAGCACGGTCTGTACTATCCGCCGGACCCCTCCAGCTGGGAGATGTGCACCATCGGGG
Source organism: Streptomyces sp. NPDC057136 (assembly GCF_042670885.1). NCBI lineage: Bacteria > Bacillati > Actinomycetota > Actinomycetes > Kitasatosporales > Streptomycetaceae > Streptomyces > Streptomyces sp. NPDC057136. The sequence goes on along the minus strand of NZ_JBHUUV010000021.1, from coordinate 22,118 downwards.
GGAACATCGGCACCGCCTCCGGCGGACTGTGCTGTGTGAAGTACGGAGTGACCGCCGAGTACGTACTCGGCCTGGACATCGTCCTCGCCGACGGACGCCTGCTCACCACCGGCCGCCGCACCGCCAAGGGCGTCGCCGGATACGACCTCACCCGGCTCTTCGTCGGCTCCGAGGGCAGCCTCGGGATCGTCGTCAAGGCCGTCCTCGCGCTGAAGCCGCAGCCGCCGCAGCAGCTCGCCCTGGCCGCGGAATTCTCCTCCGCGGCAGCGGCCTGCGACGCCGTCTGCCGGATCATGGAGCGCGGCCACACCCCGTCACTCCTCGAACTGATGGACCGTACGACGGTCCGCGCCGTGAACGCGATGGCCAACATGGGGCTCCCCGAAACCACCGAGGCGCTGCTGCTCTGCGCCTTCGACACCCTGGACCCGGCCGCCGACCTGGCCGCCGTGGGGGAGCTGTGCACCGCCGCCGGAGCCACCGAAGTGGTCCCCGCCGAGGACGCCGCCGAGTCGGAGATGCTGCTCCAGGCCCGCCGGATGTCGCTCACCGCCCTGGAGACCATCAAGTCCGCCACGATGATCGACGACGTGTGCGTACCGCGCTCGAAGCTCGGCGCGATGCTCGACGGGACCGCCGCCATCGCCGAGAAGTTCGGCCTCACCATCGGCGTCTGCGCCCACGCCGGTGACGGCAACACGCACCCCGTCGTCTGCTTCGACCACACCGACGCCGACGAGTCCCGCCGGGCCCGCGAGTCGTTCGACGAGATCATGGCCCTCGGCCTCGAACTGGGCGGCACCATCACCGGTGAGCACGGCGTCGGCGTACTGAAGAAGGAGTGGCTCGCCCGGGAACTGGGTGAGGTCGGCATCGAGGTGCAGCGCGGCATCAAGGCCGCGTTCGACCCGCTGGGACTCCTCAACCCGGGCAAGCTCTTCTGACGCCCGTGCCGTCACACCTCACCGTCCTGGAACGGGGACTCGTCGGAGGACCACGGGTCGCTCAGCCACAGGTCGTCGGCAGGCAGCGGCGCGAGCAGCTCGGCGAGCGCCTCGTCGAGACCCAGCCGCTCGGTCTCCGTGCCCGGCGGCACCACGTGCAGCGTCCGCTCCACCCAGGCGGCCACGGCGGCGGACGGCACCTCCAGCAGGGCGTTGCCGTCGGGCGATGTCAGGGCGACACTGATGACGTTGTGCTCGTCGGTCTTCGTCGGCCAGATCCGTACGTCCCCGTGCCCGCACGGCCGGAACACACCCTCCACCAGGAGCTCGCGCGCGAACGTCCAGTGCACGGGTGCCTCGGAGCCGATGTGGAACGTGATGTGCACGGCGTACGGGTCGGCGGTGCGGTAGCTGAGCCGGGCGGGGACGGGGATGGAGCGCTCGGGCGACAGGACAAGCTTCAGTTCCAGCTCGCGTTCCACGACGTTCAGCATGAGAGTGCACGACCTTCCGGTGCTCGGTGGCCGGTCCCATGACCGGCCCGCACAAGGAGAGAGCGCCCTCCCTGCCACCTATTACGCGACTTCACAAAAAAACTTCAGATGTTCCCGGAAGAAGGTCCAAACGCCGGGACCGGCCCGGGGCGGGCGACCGTCTGATAGATGTGGACCCTTGTACAGACGGTCTGAGACCTCGAAGAGAGATACGGGACCACGGTGATGAGCGCGCCAACCCCGGCACCCGGTGACGACAGCCCCCGCGAGGGGTACTACCCCGACCCGTCCATTCCCGGTTACGTCCGGTACTGGAACGGCGCTTCGTGGGTTCCCGGTACGAGTCGGCCGGCGCCGCAGCAGGGCGAGGCAGCCCCCGCGCCGCCGCCCTCCGAGGCGGCTGCCGCACCGGGGCAGCGGACGGCTTCGGTGGAGGAGACCGGGCCGGTCTTCTTCGACGACGTCGACGAGGTCGACGAAGTCCACGGAACCGACGGCGGACCGGGGCCCGGTGGCCGGCCGGCCACCGGCAACCGTTCCGAGGCGGCGCCCACCTGGCAGGCCGACACCTCCCGGCAGACCGGCTTCGGCGGAGACCGCGACCGCCGCGTCTCCTGGGGGGGCGGCCAGGCGGCCCAGGGCGCTCCCGACGCACGTACCCCCGCCGACCGCGCACCCGCCGACCCCCGCAGGCCCGCGGCGCAGGACCCGACCGGCGGCGCGCTGCCCGGCATGCGGGACGGCAGCGCCCCCGTCCCCGACGGCACCATGGCCATCCGGTCCGACCGGCCCGCGGCGGACGCGGGACGCCCGCCGTCCGACGGCACGGTCACGATCCGCGCCATAGGAAGCCAGGGCGGCCAGGGCGGCCAGGGAAGCGGCGCCAGGCCGAACCGGGCGCGCGACACCGGACCCGCGCCCGCCGACGAGACGATGACGATCCGCACGGTGGGCCCCGGCGCCACCCCGCAGACCCCCGCCCCGGCCCCTGCCCAGCGCCAGGCGCCACCCGAGGCGGCGCAGCCCCCCCAGGCGGCCCGCAACCAGGCCCACAACCAGGCCCCCGCACCCACCCCCGCGCAGGCCCCCGCCCCCGTACCCCCGGCGCTCCACACGCCCCTCACGCCCGGCCCCGGCGGCGGCTCGCCCTCCTGGGCCCAGCAGGTGCACCAGCTCGCCCAGCCCGAGCAGGCGGCGCGCCCTCCGCAGCAACTCCAGCCTCAGCAACCCCAACAGCATCAGGGACAGCAGGCCGCCCGGCCCGACCAGCCCGTCGTGCCCTGGAAGCCGCCCGTCGACGACCACTTCCAGCAGCTCGCCCGCGCCCAGACCTCGGCCAGGCCCGCCGGGCTCGGCAAGCGGTTCGCCGCCCGGCTCCTCGACACCGTCGTACTCGGCGCGGTCGTCGGTGCGGTCGGATTCCCGCTCGTCACCCAGGCCATGGACCACATCGACGAGAAGATCGAAGCCGCCAAGCAGTCCGGCGAGACGGTCACCGTCTGGCTGGTGGACTCCACGACGGCCGGTCTGTTCGGCGGGGTGCTCGGCGCCTTCCTCGTCCTCGGCTTCCTCCTGGAGGCGCTGCCCACCGCCAAGTGGGGGCGCACGCTCGGCAAGAAGCTCTGCGGCCTGGAAGTGCGCGACATCGAGTCCCACGGCCCGCCCACCGTGGGCGCCGCGCTGCGCCGCTGGCTCGTCTACGGGGTGCTCGGCATCCTCGCCGTCGGCGTTCTCAATGTGCTGTGGTGTCTGATCGACCGTCCGTGGCGCCAGTGCTGGCACGACAAGGTGGCGCGCACCTTCGTTTCGGGCTGACGCCCCGTCGGCTGCCCCGGTGGCCCCGCCCCTTCCCCCGAACGCACCTGAGCCGTTGCGGGCGGGGGTGGGCCGGGGTGCACTGCCCCCATGAGTAACGACCAGCCGACGCCCGGCCAGCCGCCCGAGGACGACGATCCGTTCCTCAAGAAGCCGCAGGAGCCGACGCCGCCGTCCGGGGATTCTCCCTACGGCAGCGGGCCGCCTCCGCCGCCTCCGCCGCCGTACGATCCGGGTCAGTACGGCGGTCAGCACGGGGGAGTCGACCCGCTGGCCGGGATGCCGCCGCTCGGTGAACCGGGCAAGCGGATTCTGGCGCGGCTGATCGACTTCCTCATCATCTCGATCCCGCTGTATCTGGTCTCGCTGCCCTTCGGAGGCGCGGTCGACGTCACGAACGACAACGGAGACGAGGACTTCTCCTCTGCCTTGAGCAACTCGTACACCGGGCACCAGCTGCTCTGGTCACTGATCGGCCTCGTGGCCTACGTCGCGTACGACACGTATCTGACCCAGAAGGACGGCCGGACGCTCGGGAAGCGGCTGCTGAAGCTGCGCGTCGCGATGCTCAACGACGGCCGCGTACCGGACACCAGCTCCGCGCTGATGCGCGCGGTCGTGCTGTGGCTGCCGGCGCTGCTGTGCTGCCCGTGCCTGTGGTGGCTGATCAACATCGTGCTGATGTTCACGGACAAGCCCTACCGGCAGGGCCTCCAGGACAAGGCGGCCAAGACGGTGGTGGTGACCGTCCAGTAGGGCTCGTGGCGCGCGTCGCGCGTCCGACACGCTCAGCGGCGCAGCGAGTGTTCCTCGACGCGCTCGGCCGGGCGTTCGGCCGAGCGGGCCGCGGGGACCCTCGCCGAGATCCCGTCGAGCGCCTGTCGCGTACGGGTGGCGGCCGAAGGCGTCGCCGTCCCGGTCGTCCGTGCCGTCTTCGTACGCTTCGGCAGGGGCACGGTCACGGCCACCAGCAGACCGAGCGCGAGCGCCGCGGTGCAGACGACTGCCACGCCGACGAGTGAACTCGTACGGGAGAGCAGCAGCATGGCGAGGGTCGAGAAGACGACGGTGACCGAACCGTAGGAGAACTGTGCGGCAGTCGGATGCGGCATGGCGGTATCCGTCCTCGGGACGTCGGTTGGGGCAGTCTCTCAACACGGTCGCACTGTCAAGCGACTCTATGACGGTGGATGCCCGAGCAGAACGAGTAGTAAGCGTGACCTAACCCACGGTGCCGAGGCACGGGGGGCGCACTGGGTCACATTCCTCGTCAGCATGCCGTTCCGACGCGCCCGTTGCGGTCCGATGAACGTCCGGATACCGGAAAGAGGCTCCTGCATAGTGCAGTTGGTCTGTTCAAGTCAAGGTCTGTCTTTTCTTCCGTAACTCCGATCGAATGTCGTCACTTGTGACGCGTTTACGCGCGCGGCCCTTCAGTAACCCCCTGGCCGCGGACGCGGGCGCTGGGGAGGACTGCATCAAGTGACCACTAAGAGACGTGCGCTTCGCGCCACCGCGGTTGTCGTGGCCTTGGCCGCGAGCGCCGCTACGGCGTCGGTATTCGCCACCGCCCAGGCAGACGAGCAGAGCTCGGGCTCGAGTGCTTCCATCATCGACCGCCGTGACCCGGCGGCACCGGCGAAGGGGCAGGACCACGACCTGGAGGGACCCTTCAGCGAGCAGCAGGACGCACAGCGTCAGGCCGCACTGGACCAGGTCATCTCCGGGGACAAGAAGGTCTCGAACCGCAACGGTTCCAAGGTCGTCAAGCTCGACGACAAGAAGTACGTCGAGCTCGGCCGCGAGAAGACCGACAAGATCTTCACCATCCTGGTGGAGTTCGGCGACCAGGTCGACGACACCACCATGTTCGACCCGGACGGCGACGGTCCCAAGCCGCCCGTCAAGAAGTTCGGCGGCACGCCCGGCCCGGCGCACAACCGGATAGCCGAGCCCGACGAGGCGAAGGACAACAGCACCGCCTGGAAGGCCGACTACAACCAGGCGCACTTCCAGGAGCTGTACTTCGGCGAGGGCAAGGGCGTCGACTCGCTCAAGACCTACTACGAGAAGACCTCCTCCGGCCGCTACTCGGTCGACGGCCAGGTCTCGGACTGGGTCAAGGTCCCGTACAACGAGGCCCGTTACGGTTCCAACTACTGCGGCAACAGCAACTGCGCCAACGTGTGGGACACGGTCCGTGACGGCGTCAACGCCTGGGTCGCCGACCAGAAGGCCAAGGGCCGCACCCTCGAGCAGATCAAGACGGACCTGGCGCAGTACGACCAGTGGGACCGTTACGACTTCGACGGTGACGGCAACTTCAACGAGTCCGACGGCTACATCGACCACTTCCAGCTGGTTCACGCCGGCGAGGACGAGTCGGCGGGCGGCGGTGCCCAGGGCACCGACGCGCTGTGGGCGCACCGCTGGTACGCGTACGGCACCAACGCCGGTGCGACCGGCCCGGCCAACAACAAGGCCGGTGGCGCCCAGATCGGTGACACGGGCATCTGGGTCGGTGACTACACCGCGCAGCCCGAGAACGGCGGCCTGGGCGTCTTCGCCCACGAGTACGGCCACGACCTCGGCCTCCCGGACCTGTACGACACCTCCGGCGGCGGCGAGAACTCGGTCGGCTTCTGGTCCCTGATGTCGGCGGGCTCCTGGCTCGGCACCGGCACAGGTGAGATCGGCAACCTGCCGGGCGACATGACCGCCTGGGACAAGCTCCAGCTGGGCTGGCTCGACTACGGCACCGCCAAGGCGGGCAAGAGCTCGCTGCACAAGCTGGGTGTGTCGGCGTACAACACCAAGGACAAGCAGGCGCTGGTCGTCGAGCTCCCCGAGAAGGCCGTCACCACCTCTGTCACGAAGCCCGCCGAGGGCTCGAAGCAGTGGTGGAGCGACATGGGCGACGACCTGTCGAACACGCTGACCCGCTCGGTCGACCTGACCGGCAAGTCCGCCGCGTCGCTGGACCTTTCGGGCTGGTACGACATCGAGGCCGACTACGACTACCTCTACACCGAGGTGTCCGAGAACGGCGGTGCCAACTGGACCGCGCTCGACGGCACGGCCGACGGCAAGGCGATCCCGCGTGACGCCAGCGACAAGCCGGCGCTCACCGACGTCTCGGGCGCGTACAAGAAGCTCTCGTACTCCCTGAACGCCTACGCGGGCAAGAAGATCGACCTCCGCTTCCGCTACCAGACGGACGGCGGCGCGGGCGGCAAGGGCTTCACGGCCGACGCCATCACCGTGACCGCGGACGGTGCCGCGCTCTTCACGGACAACGCCGAGGGCGACGACAACGGCTGGACCGTCAAGGGCTTCTCGCGGATCGGTGAGTCGTTCACGAACAACTACCCGCAGTACTACATCGCCGAGAACCGCCAGTACGTCTCGTACGACAAGACCCTCAAGGTCGGCCCGTACAACTTCGGTTTCTCGTCGACCCGTCCCGACTGGGTCGAGCACTACCCGTACCAGAACGGTCTGATGGTGTGGCTCTGGGACAAGTCCCAGAAGGACAACAACACCTCCCAGCACCACGGCCAGGGTCTGATCCTTCCGGTCGACTCCCACGCCAAGCCGATGAAGTGGGCCAACGGCTCGCTGCTGCGTAACAAGATCCAGCCGTTCGACGCTCCGTTCAGCTGGCAGCGGACCGACGGTTTCACGCTCCACAACGCCGACGTGCCGCTGCAGATCAAGCCGTCGCGCGGTGTCCCGGTCTTCGACGACCGCAAGGGCACGTACTGGTACGCGGAGAACCCGACGGGAAGCGTCAAGGTTCCTGACACCAACACCCGGATCTCGATCGTCAGCGAGCCGCGCAGTGGCTCCACGATGACCGTCCTGGTTGGTCCGTCGACCAAGTAGTTCGTATCACCGCAGGTCAAAGCATGATCGGCCGTCGCCCTCTAGCGGGCGGCGGCCGATCGTGTTTAGGTGCGTCTTGGTCAGATCCTTATTGACACGACGTCTCACGGGGGAGCGCGGAACATGGCAGGCGGAGGTTTCTGCAGATTGCCGAACGGCACGGTGGTGGTGGCACTCACCCTGACCCACACGGCCGAGGGGGCGGACCCGGCGGCGCCGGTACGGGTCCTGGTGCACGCGGCCAACCGGGCACGCGCCCTGACCCGGCTGCGCAATCTGGGCCTGCGCGCCGTCTACCTCCGCGGCAACGCCCAGCCGCCCACGCCGGACGAGATCACGGCCGTGCTGCACCACCCGGACGGCCTGCTGTGGAAGGCTCTGCCGCAGACGGGCCAGGAACTCTGGCGCCCGATCCGGGCCCTGCTGAGACCGAGCGGCGGCTACGCGGGCCCGGTCCGCCCGGCCGCCTGAGAGCTGTCCGGGCGGCTGTCCGGGCGGCAGCCCGGGGGCCGCTCAGACAGCCGGCTGGACCACCGGCTTGCCGGAGAGCTCCACGCCCGCCGTACGGAGCTCCGTCAGGGCCCGCTCGGTGGTCCCCTCGGCGACCCCGGCGGTCAGATCCAGCAGGACGTGCGTGGTGAATCCCTCGCGGGCCGCGTCGAGCGCCGTCGCCCGGACGCAGTGGTCGGTCGCGATACCGACCACGTCGACCTCGGTGACGGACCGGTCCCGCAGCCACTGGGCGAGGCCGACACCGTTCTCGTCGACGCCCTCGAAGCCGCTGTACGCCGCGGCGTGCGCACCCTTGTCGAAGACGGTGTCGATGGCGCCCGAGGCGACGGCAGGGGCGAAATTGGGGTGGAAGCCCACCCCCTCCGTACCGGCGACGCAGTGCACGGGCCAGGAGTGCTCGAAGTCGGGCCGGTCCGAGAAGTGCTCGCCCGGGTCGACATGGTGGTCCCGGGTGGCGACCACATGGCGGTATCCGGCCTGGGCCTCACCGATCAGGTCGGTGATGGCGGCGGCGACATCGGCGCCTCCCGCCACCGCGAGGCTGCCGCCCTCACAGAAGTCGTTCTGAACGTCCACGACGATCAACGCGCGGTGCATGGCGGGTGTCCTTCGGTGGGGGAGAAGTGCGACGGCCGGGCCGGTTGGGGATGCCATCGAGCCTAGAGACTCCGGCCCCACAATCAAGCCCGTCCGGAGATTGAGGACAAAGCGGTGCTCGGACGACCCGGGCATCACCTTGCGCCATTCACACGTACTCGGTGGGGATCACCGGCTCGCCGCGCGACAGCTGGCCCGCCGACATCGGCAGACCCTCGCGGGCGGCGATGTGCCGGACCCGGGCCGCCTCCAGCGGTTCGCGCGCGATGACCTCGCCGTCCCGCACCAGTTCCACCAGGAGCTGCCGGTCGGCCAGCTCCGCCGGAACCGGGCAGGTGCCGATCACCTCGGCCTCGGCCACCCCGTGCTCGTCCAGCCGGCGCGCGGCCCACTTGCGGCCGCCCACCGAGGTCTTGCCACCCAGCGACTTCTTGGCGACCGAACGCAGCGGGTCCGCCGGGTCGGCGGAGCCGGCGCGGGCGACCAGCTTGTAGACCATCGAGCAGGTGGGGTGGCCGCTGCCCGTGACCAGCTGCGTGCCCACCCCGTAGGCGTCGACCGGGGCCGCGGCGAGCGAGGCGATGGCGTACTCGTCCAGGTCGGACGTCACCACGATCTTCGTCCCGGTCGCGCCCAGCTCGTCCAGCTGCTGCCGCACCCGGTGTGCGACCAGGAGCAGGTCCCCGGAGTCGATCCGTACGGCCCCGAGCTCCGTACCGGCGATCTCCACCGCCGTACGGACCGCCTCGGTCACGTCGTACGTGTCGACGAGCAGGGTCGTGTTCCGGCCGAGGGAGTCGACCTGGGCCTGGAACGCGTCGCGCTCGGTGTCGTGGAGCAGGGTGAAGGCGTGGGCGCTGGTGCCCACGGTCGGGATGCCGTACCGGAAACCCGCCGCCAGGTCGGACGTGGTGTCGAAGCCGCCGATGTATGCGGCGCGGGCCGATGCCACCGCGGACAGTTCGTGCGTGCGGCGGGCACCCATCTCGATCAGCCCGCGGCCGCCGGCCGCAGCCGACATCCGGGAGGCCGCGGCGGCGATCGCCGAGTCGTGGTTGAGGATGGAGAGGATCACCGTCTCCAGCAGCACGCACTCGGCGAAGGAGCCCTCGACCCGCAGGATCGGCGAGCCGGGGAAGTACACCTCGCCCTCCGGGTAGCCCCAGATGTCGCCGCTGAAACGGTAGTCGGCCAGCCATGCGAGGGTCGGCGCGTCCACGACGTTCCGGTCGCGGAGGAAGGTCAGCATCTCGTCGTCGAAGTGGAAGTTCTCCACCGCGTCGAGCACCCGCCCCGTTCCTCCGACCACGCCGTAGCGCCGCCCCTCGGGCAGCCGCCGGGTGAATGCCTCGAACACCGAGTGCCGGTCCGCCGTGCCGGACTTCAGTGCGGCCTGCACCATCGTGAGCTCGTACTGGTCGGTGAAGAGTGCGGTCGACGGCACACCGACCCGTCGCCCAAGGTCCGCTGAGTTCATGACACGGATGCTACCCCCTATTTCGTCAAAGTGACGAGATGTAGGGTCCGTTTGTGCGATGAGCCCTCCCGAGTGGCAGCATGGGGTAGGTGAGCGTTGCTGCCCCCGTAGAGATCGAACGTCCCGAATCGGCCGAGGAGACCTTCGCCGTCCCCGAGCCCGACGTCCCCTGGGTGACGCTGGTGCACAACGACCCGGTCAACCTCATGAGCTACGTGACCTATGTCTTCCAGGCGTACTTCGGCTACTCCAAGGACAAGGCCCACAAGCTGATGCTGGACGTCCACCAGAAGGGCCGCGCCGTCGTCTCCAGCGGAAGCCGCGAGGAGATGGAGCGCGACGTCCAGGCCATGCACGGTTACGGCCTCTGGGCGACGCTGACCCAGGACCGCAACTAGCCTCGTCGCCGACCCCGCCCCTCCTTCCGCCCCACCATCGGAGAATCCATGGCCGGCCATTTCGAGGCCACCCCTGGCGGCGGCGCGGCCGTCGCGCTCGACGAGGTCGAGATCGCCATCCTGCGCTCCCTCGCCGTCCAGCTGCTGGAACTGATCGGCCCGGGTGACGCACCCGCCGAGGGCGAGGACCCCCTCGCCGCCCTCTTCGCCGAGGGCCCCAGCGAACCGCCGTCCGACCCCGCCCTGGCCCGGCTCTTCCCCGAGGCGTACGGGGACGAGGACAAGGAGCTGCGCGAGGCGTCCGCCGAATTCCGCCGCTTCACCGAGAACGACCTGCGCACCCGCAAGCGCGACGACGCCCTCACCGTCGTCAGGACCCTGGACTCGCTCTCGCCCGTCGGGGACGGCGGCGCCGTGCTGAGGCTCACCGCCGAGGAGTGCCACAACTGGCTGGGCGCCCTCAACGACCTCCGGCTGACCATCGGCACCCGTCTGGACGTCTCCGACGAGGACGGCGCCGAGGAGGGCTCGCTCTACCGCCTTCCCGACAGCGACCCGCGCAAGCCGATGGTGTTGGCCTACCTCTGGCTCGGCGCCCTCCAGGAAACGCTCGTCGAAACACTGATGTCCTAGGGCCTGCCCGGCCTCTCGTTCGGGTCAGACCCAGGTGTTCGCTCAACGGACGCTCAAATCCGAATAACGATCGCGTCACCTGAATGGCCTTTTTTGCTGCACCTGGAAACGCTTGTCCGCTTTTTCCTGTGGCGTGCACCACACAATGACTCCTGGGCCCCCCGGGCAAACGTGATAAATCTTCACGACCGCCCGGGGACGCCACCCCTGTTCCCGGGGGCGCTACAGACCGGCCGAACGCCGGCGGCACTCCATCCATATCCGGGGGGATCAGGACCTGATCCGTAGCCTGCGAAGGCGCGGATCGGCGTGGAGAAAGGCGCATCACCCATGACATCGGCGCAGGTCGACAAGGGGCACGCAGGGCAGGAGCCCGCGAATGCCGAAACAACGGGCGAGGGATACCAGCGCGGACTGGGAGCCCGGCAGATCCAGATGATCGCCATCGGCGGAGCCATTGGAACCGGGCTCTTCCTGGGCGCGGGCAAGGCCATCGACCGGGCGGGACCCAGCCTCATCCTGGCCTACGCCATCGCGGGCCTGGTGATCTTCTTCATCATGCGGTCCCTGGGTGAACTCCTCATGTACCGCCCGGTGTCGGGCTCGTTCTCGGAGTACGCCCGCGAATTCATCGGCCCGTTCTTCGGGTTCGTGACCGGCTGGACGTACTGGCTGTTCTGGGTCGTCACCGGAATCACCGAGGTCACCGCGGCCGCCACCTACATGACGTACTGGTGGGACATTCCCCAGTGGCTGTCCGCGCTCGTATTCACGGTCATTCTGTACGGCGCCAACCTGATCTCCGTGAAGCTCTTCGGAGAGCTTGAATTCTGGTTCTCGATGGTCAAGGTCACCGCGATCATCGGCATGATCCTGATCTGCGCCGGCGTCCTCACGATCGGCTTCTCCGACGCCGCGGACACCGCCACCGTCGCCAATCTCTGGAACGACGGCGGATTCTTCCCCGAGGGCATCGGCGGCACGCTGATGACCCTCCAGATCGTGATGTTCGCCTTCCTCGCCGTCGAACTCGTCGGCGTCACCGCGGGCGAGTCCAAGGACCCGAAGACCGTCCTGCCCAAGGCCATCAACACCGTGCCGTGGCGCATCGCCGTCTTCTACGTCGGCGCGCTGATCATGATCCTCTCCGTGGTGCCGTGGAGCTCGTTCAAGCCGGGCGTCTCCCCGTTCGTCGCCGCCTTCGAGCAGATGGGCCTCGGCGTCGGCGCCGCCATCGTCAACTTCGTCGTCCTCACCGCGGCGCTCTCCTCCTGCAACTCCGGCATGTACTCCACCGGCCGCATGCTGCGCGACCTGGCACTCAACGGCCAGGGCCCCAAGTCGTTCACCAAGCTGACGAAGAACGGCCTCCCGCTGGTGGGTACCACCTTCTCCGCCGCACTGATGCTCGTCGGCGTCTGGATCAACTACCAGTGGCCGGGCGACGCGTTCAACTACGTCGTCTCCTTCGCGACCATCTCCGGCATGTGGGCCTGGATCATGATCCTGGTCTGCCAGATCCGCTACCGCGCCAAGGCCGACCGCGGCGAGCTGCCGCAGTCCACCTTCAGGGCCCCCGGCGCCCCCTTCACCAGCTGGTTCGCGCTCGCCTTCATCGGCCTCGTCATCGTCATGATGGCCGTCGACAAGGACGCCAGGATCTCGCTGTACTGCGCCCCGCTCTGGGCCCTGATCCTCGGTGTCTCCTACCTGGTGCTCAAGGCCCGCAACCCCGAGAACACCGCCTTCGTGAAGCGCTGACCCCGCCCGAAGGCCTTCCCGGACGCCCGGCCGCCCCAACGGCCCCGTCCACCATGTGGGCCCGCCCGTACCACTCCCCGGTACGGGCGGGCCCTCATGCATATCCTGAGCGCCATGCTGACCCTTACCCAGGCGCTGTACGACCAGATCGTCGCGCACTCCCGCGCAGACCACCCCGACGAGGCGTGCGGCGTGGTCGCGGGCCCGGCCGGAACGGGCCGCGCCGAACGCTTCATCCCCATGCTCAACGCCGCTCGCTCGCCCACGTTCTACGAGTTCGACTCGGGCGACCTGCTGAAGCTCTACCGCGAGATGGACGACCGCGACGAAGAGCCCGTGATCATCTACCACTCGCACACGGCGACCGAGGCCTACCCCTCGCGCACCGACCTCACGTACGCCAACGAGCCCGAAGCCCACTACGTCCTCGTCTCCACCGCGGACACCGACGAAGCGGGCCCCTTCCAGTTCCGCTCGTACCGCATCGTCGACGGCGAGATCACGGAAGAGGACGTCAAGGTCGTCGAGGCGTACTGAGCCGGTTCCTGACTCCCGGACCCTCCAGGAGCGTCATCTCCCGGCCCGGGAACGGGAGTCAGAAACGACCTGCCGCCTGCTCATCGCGACCGGTGTCCATCCAGTGAACACATATCGTCCACCATCCGAGATCACACTCGGGTTTCCCGGGTGGGAATCGATACGATGACCGCATGGTTCTCCATGACGTGAGCGACAAGACGCCGGGCATGCTGCTCGTCGCGCGGCTGCACGTCGACCTGTGCAGGCTGTCCAGCGCGATCTGTCCCGGCTGCAGCCTGCCCGCGAGCCGCACGGTCTGAGCCGCGGCCCGAGCGCCACCCACACGCCCCACCCCCTGCGCGGGGCAGAAACGCGCGCCCCACGCCACCTCTCCGCTTCCGACAGGAGCCCACGCCATGGCCATCGAGGTCCGCATCCCGACCATCCTCCGCACCTACACCGCCGGCGCCAAGGCGGTCGAGGGCACCGGGGCGACCGTCGCCGACCTGTTCGCCGACCTGGAGAGCCGCCACACCGGCATCCGCGAGCGCATCGTCGACGGCGGCGAACTCCGCCGCTTCGTGAATGTGTACCTCAACGACGAAGACGTCCGCTTCCTCGACGGCATCGACACGAAGCTGGCCGACGGCGACAACATCACCATCCTCCCGGCCGTCGCCGGCGGCATGCGCTGATGCGGTACGACTCCCCGCTGGAGGCCGTGGGCAACACGCCCCTGGTCCGCCTGCCCCGGCTGTCCCCGTCCGACGACGTACGCATCTGGGCCAAGCTGGAGGACCGCAACCCCACCGGCTCGATCAAGGACCGCCCCGCGCTCCACATGGTCGAGCAGGCGGAGAAGGACGGCCGGCTGACCCCCGGCTGCACGATCCTCGAACCCACCAGCGGCAACACCGGCATCTCGCTCGCCATGGCGGCCAAGCTCAAGGGCTACCGCATCGTCTGCGTCATGCCGGAGAACACCTCGCAGGAGCGCCGCGACCTGCTCACCATGTGGGGCGCCGAGATCGTCCCGTCCCCGGCGGCTGGCGGCTCCAACACCGCCGTCCGCGTCGCCAAGGAACTCGCGGCCGAGCACCCCGACTGGGTGATGCTGTACCAGTACGGCAACCCGGACAACGCGGGCGCCCACTACGCGACGACCGGCCCGGAGATCCTCGCGGACCTCCCGTCCATCACCCACTTCGTGGCCGGCCTCGGCACGACGGGCACGCTCATGGGCGTGGGCCGCTACCTGCGCGAACAGGTCGAGGGCATCAAGATCGTCGCCGCCGAGCCGCGCTACGACGACCTCGTCTACGGCCTGCGCAACCTCGACGAGGGCTTCGTCCCCGAGCTGTACGACGCCTCGGTCCTCACCACCCGCTTCTCGGTCGGCTCGGCCGACGCGGTCACCCGCACCCGCGAACTCCTCCAGCAGGAGGGAATCTTCGCGGGCGTCTCCACGGGCGCTGCCCTGCACGCCGCGATCGGCGTCGGAAACAAGGCCGTGAAGGCCGGCGAATCCGCCGACATCGTCTTCGTCGTCGCGGACGGCGGCTGGAAATACCTGTCGACGGGCGTCTACACGGCCCCCACGACAGAAGCAGCCATCGAAACCCTGCAGGGCCAGCTCTGGGCGTAACCCGCACCTCGCTCAACGCCGGACGGGCTGGTCCTCAAACGCCGGACGGGCTGGTCCTCAAACGCCGGACGGGCTGAAATCCCAGCCCGTCCGACGCTTGCTTCCCAGCCAGTCCGGCGTTTGAGGACAGCCCTTGGAGCCCGTCCGGCGATTGAGGACTTCGGGAAGGGGCGCGGTGGGGAAGAGGCCCGCCGCAGGCGCCCCACCCGCACCGCCCCCGCACCCCACCCCGCCCACCTCACCGCGCCCCACGAACCCGCGCCCACACCCCCGGGTCCACCGCGCCCACCTTCCGCCGGAACCCCCGCACCGCCACCCTCCGCGTCTCGTCCGGCTCCAGATAGCTCAGCCGCCCCTGCGCATCCCCCACCGTCCCCGGCGGCAGCGCGATCACCCCGGGCCGCTCCGCATGGTGCCTGCTGGTGATCTTGGCGACGACGGCCGTCCCACGCCGTACCGACAGCACGAGACACGGCCGGTCCTTCGACCCGGGCCCGTCCTCGTACGGCACCTCCGCCCACCAGATCTCGCCCGGCCGAGGCAGCTGCCCGGCCCCGCGCCGCGGACCCGCCGGCCGGCCCGGCGGACGAGTCCGCCCACCCGGACGGCCCCGGCCACTGCGCACCCGGCCGTCCACCACCGCCACTCCCAGTGCGAGCAGTACGACCGCGGCAAGCGCCACCCACCAGGACGTGTTCATACGAACGACCGTACCGGCGCCTTCCATCGAACCGGTGACAGTGCAGGTGAGTTCCCCCACAACGGCAGGCCTCGGAGGAGCGACCAGGTGTTTCGCGCCTTACGCTCGACGAACCGTTCAACGCACTGCTCACCGCACCGCAGGAACCGCACGAACCCTCCCCGTTCCCACGTCTCGGAGGTTCACGCTCCATGAAGCTCACCGTCGTCGGCTGCTCCGGCTCGTTCCCGTCCGCGGGTTCGGCTTGCTCGAGCTACCTCGTAGAGGCCGACGGCTTCCGGCTGCTCCTCGACATGGGCAACGGCGCCCTCGGCGAGCTGCAGCGCCACGTCGGTCTCTACGACCTCGACGCGATCTTCCTCAGCCATCTCCACGCCGATCACTGCATCGACATGTGCGCGTACTTCGTGGTGCGCTACTACCGGCACGACGGCGGACGCCCCTCCTCCATCCCGGTGTACGGCCCCGACGGCACCGAACAGCGGCTGACCACGGCCCACGCCGACACCCCGTCCGAACGGGCGATGAGCGAGGTCTTCGACTTCCACACGCTCAAGTCGGGATCGTTCGAGATCGGCCCCTTCTCGGTGCGTACGGAGAAGCTCTGCCACCCCGTCGAAACCTTCGGCATCCGCATCGAGCACGGCGGCCGGACGCTCACGTACTCCGGCGACACCGGCCCCTGCGAGGCCCTGGACGAACTCGCCGAGGGTGCGGACCTGTTCCTGTGCGAGGCGTCGTTCGTCGACGGCAAGGAAGACATCCCGGACCTCCACCTCAACGGCCGTGAGGCCGGCGAGCACGCCGCGCGCGCAGGTGCGGGGCGCCTCGTCCTCACCCACATCCCGCCGTGGACGGACGCCGCCCGCAACGTGGCCGACGCCCGCGAGGCGTACGACGGCCCGGTCGAGCTGGCAGCCCCGGGCGCGGTGTACGAGGTCTAGGGCCCCAGGCCCTGTCGCGGCATGCACGAGGCCCCCACCTTCCGCCGGGAAGGTGGGGGCCTGCGTCACATCTGCCGGACCCGGGCTTACGCCTTGGTCAGGTCCTCGACCTCTTCCTCGGGCTCGCGGCCCGGGGTGGTCAGGTTGAACTTGGTGATGGCGAAGCGGAAGAGCACGTAGTAGATCGCTCCGAAGACCAGACCGATCGGGATGATCAGCCAGGGCTTCGTCGCGAGGTTCCAGTTCAGCCCGTAGTCGATGAGACCGGCGGAGAAGGTGAAGCCGGTGTGCACACCGAGCGCCCAGGTGACGGCCATCGAGATGGCGGTCAGGACCGCGTGGATCGCGTACAGCGCCGGGGCGATGAACATGAACGAGAATTCGATCGGCTCGGTCACACCGGTGACGAACGAGGTCAGGGCCAGCGACATCATCATGCCCATGACCGCCTTGCGGCGCTCCGGGCGGGCGGAGTGGGCGATGGCCAGGGCCGCGGCCGGGAGACCGAACATCATGATCGGGAAGAAGCCCGACATGAACATGCCGGCGGAGGGGTCACCCGCGAAGAACCGGTTCAGGTCGCCGTGGACGACCTCGCCGGCCGCGTTGGTGAAGTCACCGAGCTGGAACCAGGAGACCGTGTTCACGAACTGGTGCATGCCGACCGGGATCAGCGCGCGGTTGATCAGGCCGAAGAGGCCGGCGCCACCGGCACCGAGGCCGGTCATCCACTCGCCGAAGCTGGAGATGCCCTCACCGATGGGCTCCCACACCAGGCCGAATATGACACCGACGAGGGTGCCGACGAAGGCCATGATGATCGGGACGAGGCGGCGGCCGTTGAAGAAGCCGAGCCAGTCGACCAGCCTGGTGCGGTGGAACTTCTGCCACAGCACGGCCGCCAGCAGACCCATGATGATGCCGCCGAGGACACCGGGGTTGTTGTACGTCGCGGCGACGTCGACACCCTTGTTCGCCGTCGTGTTGACGACGGCGTCGGTGACGGGGAACGCGGTGAGCACGTTCTTGTAGACCAGGAAGCCGACCAGGGCGGCCAGCGCGGTCGAACCGTCGGCCTTCTTGGCGAAGCCGATGGCCACACCGATGCAGAACAGCAGAGGCAGGTTGGCGAAGACCGCGTCACCGGCGGTGGCGAAGACCGTGGCGACCTTGCCCCAGCCGAGGCCGTCGGCCCCGAAGACATCGGGCTGGCCGGCGCGGAGCAGAAGCCCCGCCGCAGGCAGCACGGCGATCGGCAGCTGGAGGCTGCGTCCCACCTTCTGCAGGCCCTGGAACAGGCCGGAGCCCCGCTTCTTCGCGGGGGCCGCCGAAGCGGTGGCCGTACTCATCAACTTCCTCCATTGGCAAGGCGCCGCCAGGGACAGGTTTTCTTGGGGGCGACGACTCAAGGAACGCGGCGGGTCAGTGCCACGTGGTCTGGACCACTCAGTGGTGTAGACCAGTTTTAGCACGGTGAAGGTTAGATAAGGAACCTTCAAATTCCCCCTAATTCGCAGTAGTGCATCCAGCACCCTCAGTGACACGACGAAGGCCCCCGGACCGTACGGTCCGGGGGCCTTCGTGGGGCCGGGCGCGAAGCCCGGCACGGCCTACTTCGTGAGATTCTTCTCGATCTCTTCCTCGATCTCGTCGGGCTCACGCCCGGGGGTCTGGAGATTGAACTTCGTGATTGCGAACCGGAAGATCACGTAGTACACGACGGCGAAGGCCAGGCCGATCGGAATGATCATCCATGGCTTGGTCGCCAGGCTCCAGTTGATGACGTAGTCGATCAGACCCGCCGAGAAGCTGAAGCCGTCCTTCACTCCGAGCCCCCACGTCACCGCCATCGAGACGCCGGTGAGGACCGCGTGGATCACGTACAGCAAGGGCGCGACGAAGAGGAACGAGTACTCGATCGGCTCGGTGATGCCGGTCACGAACGAGGTCAGACCGACCGAGACCATCATGCCGCCGACCGCCTTGCGCCGGTGCGGCTTCGCGCAGTGGTAGATCGCCAGCGCCACGGCCGGCAGTGCGAACATCATGATCGGGAAGAAGCCCGTGGTGAACTGACCGGCAGTCGGGTCGCCCGCCAGGAACCGGTTGATGTCACCGTGCACGACCGTGCCGTCCGGCTTGGTGTAGTCACCGAACTGGAACCAGACGAACGTGTTCAGGAACTGGTGTAGGCCGAAGACGAGCAGTGCACGGTTGGCAATGCCGAAGATGCCCGACCCCACCCAGTCCAGGTCCACCAGCCATTCGGAGAAGTCGACCAGGCCGTCACCGATCGGCTGCCACACCCAGGCGCACAGGGACGCGAGGGCCAGACCGACGAACGCCATGATGATCGGGACGAGCCGGCGTCCGTTGAAGAAGCCCAGCCAGTCGACCAGCTTGACCCGGTGGTACCGCACCCAGAACCAGGCCGACAGCAGGCCCATGACGATGCCACCGAACACGCCGGGGTTCTGGTACTCGGCCGCCGTCACCGTTGCGTCTCCGTCGACGCAGGTGCCGAACCACGTGCCGCCCGACGTGAACGTCGAACCCGGGGCGCAGTCCACCGGGAACGCGTGCAGCACCGCGTAATAGACGAGGAAGCCGGTCACCGCCGCGAGCGCCGTCGAACCGTCCGACTTCTTCGCCATACCGATGGCGACACCGACGCAGAACAGCAGAGGCAGACCCAGTCCGGAATCGAGCAGCGCGCCACCCGCCGCCGCGAACACCTTGGCGACATTGGTCCAGCCCAGGCCGTCGGCGCCGAAAACGTCCGGCTGGCCGAGCCGGTTGAGGATGCCCGCCGCCGGCAGGACCGCGATCGGCAACTGGAGGCTGCGGCCCATCTTCTGCAGTCCCTGGAAGAGGCCGTTCCACCACTTCCGTTCTGGCACTGCTGCGCTGCTGGAGCTCATCGGCATCCTCCCGGAACACGCCTGGTTTGGCGGTTGTTGCAAACTGGTGTAGACCAGTCGCGGTACGGTGCGGAGCCCGCTCGGAAGACAGGGCGCCGGCGATCGTCATCCTTCGCGATCAGCCGGATACACGCCTGCGAAGTTGGGCCAACCGTGCGTTACCGTGACGAAACGGACCCATGGTGGGCCGCTAACAGCACGCAAAGACCAGGGAGTAGGACATGGCCAGCAAGGCTGAGAAGATCGTCGCCGGGCTCGGCGGCATCGAGAACATCGACGAGATCGAAGGCTGCATCACCCGCCTCCGCACCGAAGTCCACGACGCCAGCAAGGTCGACGAAGCCGCTCTCAAGGCCGCCGGAGCCCACGGCGTCGTGAAGATGGGCACCGCCATCCAGGTCGTCATCGGCACCGACGCCGACCCCATCGCCGCAGACATCGAAGACATGATGTGACCCGCTGACACCGGCTCACCCCACCGGCCGCCGCCCCCTGCCCCAGGGAACGGCGGCCGGTCCCGTACCCACACGTACGACCATTAGGCTTCCCCCATGTCTCGCATCGACGGCCGCACCCCCGAACAGCTCCGCCCCGTCACCATCGAACGCGGATGGAGCAAGCACGCCGAAGGATCCGTACTCATCTCCTTCGGCGACACCAAAGTCTTCTGCACCGCCTCCGTCACCGAAGGCGTCCCGCGCTGGCGCAAGGGCAGCGGCGAAGGCTGGGTCACCGCCGAATACTCGATGCTGCCCCGCTCGACCAACACCCGCGGCGACCGCGAATCCGTACGCGGCAAGATCGGCGGCCGCACCCACGAGATCAGCCGGCTGATCGGCCGCTCCCTGCGCGCCGTCATCGACTACAAGGCACTCGGCGAGAACACCATCGTCCTGGACTGCGACGTCCTCCAGGCCGACGGCGGCACCCGCACAGCCGCCATCACCGGCGCCTACGTCGCCCTCGCCGACGCCATCGCCTGGGCCCAGACCAAGAAGATCATCAAGGCCGGCCGCAAGCCACTGACCGGCACCGTCTCCGCCATCAGCGTCGGCATCGTCGACGGCACCCCCCTCCTCGACCTCTGCTACGAGGAGGACGTCCGCGCCGACACCGACATGAACGTCGTCTGCACCGGCGACGGCCGCTTCGTCGAGGTCCAGGGCACCGCCGAGGCCGAGCCCTTCGACCGCAAGGAACTCAACGCACTCCTCGACCTCGCCACCGCGGGCTGCGAGAATCTCACCGCACTCCAGCTCGAAGCCCTCGCCCGTACCCTCGGCGAGTAAAGAAGCAACCAAAAACGCACCACACAGCGTCGGTACGAGTACGGGCGCACGGGTCGAACCGTGCGCCCGTCCACGTATCAACCCCCGGGGAGGGACCGCACCATGGCCACGCGCCACCACCGTCACCACCGCATCGCACTCGCCGTCACGGCCACCCTGCTGACCCTCACCACGGCCGTCGGCTGCAGCGCCCTCGACAAGGCACTCGACTGCGTCCAGACCGCCGACGCGATAGCCACCAGCGTCGGCAAGCTCGAACAGGCCGTCTCCACCGCCGCCGACGACCCGACTCAGGCGTCCGAAGCCCTGGACGAGATCGACAAGGAACTGAAGAACCTCGGCGACAAGACCGACAACGCCGACCTCAGCAAGGCCGTCGACGACCTCCAGACCGGCGTAACCAACGTCCGCGGCTCCATCGAATCCGGCGACGCCACCCCCGACATCAGCCCGGTCACCGACGCCGCCACCGAGATCGGCAAGGTCTGCACCCCGTAGGGACCCCGCTCCACCCGGCGATAATCGAGTCATGACCCGCCTCATCCTCGCCACCCGCAACGCCGGGAAGATCACCGAACTCCACGCGATCCTCGCCGACGCAGGTCTCACCCACGACCTCGTCGGCGCGGACGCGTACCCCGACATCCCCGACGTCAAGGAAACCGGCGTCACCTTCGCGGAGAACGCCCTCCTCAAGGCCCACGCCCTCGCCCGCGCCACCGGCCACCCGGCGATCGCCGACGACTCCGGCCTCTGCGTCGACGTACTCGGCGGCGCCCCAGGAATCTTCTCCGCCCGCTGGGCCGGCACCCACGGCGACGACAAGGCCAACCTGAACCTGCTCCTTGCCCAACTCGCCGACATCGACGCCCCCCACCGCACGGCCTACTTCGCCTGCGCGGCAGCCCTGGCCCTCCCCGACGGCACGGAACGCGTGGTCGAAGGCCGCCTCCTGGGCACCCTGCGCCACACCCCGTCCGGCACGAACGGCTTCGGCTACGACCCGATCCTCCAGCCGGACGGTGAGACGCGGACGGCCGCGGAACTGACCCCGGTGGAGAAGAACGCGATCAGCCACCGGGGCAAGGCGTTCCGGGCACTGGTGCCGGTGGTGCGGGAGCTGGTGGGCTGACACCTTCTGCGTACGCCACAGGCCCGGTTCAACAAGGGCATGAGCCGTGAACCGGGCCTGTTCGTAAAGTGCGCGAGGAGGGACTCGAACCCTCACGCCACTAGGACACTGGTACCTAAAACCAGCCTGTCTAACCAATTCCAGCACTCGCGCGCGCGTCGGCAGTCTACAAGGGGACGGCGCGTACGCCAGAAGGAGCTAATCGGCGACCGTTTTGGTTCGGCGCCGGTTGCGACACCATGTGTCGGTCAGTGCATGGCAATTCGGGCACAGATAGCGCAGATTTTCAGCCCGGTTGTCGAGCCAGTTGCCGTTTACGTGGTCGATCTGGAGCGTCATCGGCTGACCGAGCCACTCGCCGGTGTTGCCGCACGAGGCGCAGTAGTCCGGGACGCCGATCTCCTGGAGTCTGATATCCGACAAGATGCGGAACGGCCCGCACCGCGTCTCC